>JAJSAJ010000948.1 GCA_024274855.1 Planctomycetota bacterium
GAATGACAAACAGTTTCCACTTCCCGGAAACGTGTTGAGCGATGCGCCGAAGGCGCGAGGACGCGTGGCAACACAACGTGTGACGTGGTCGCACGCGGTCATGACTGATCAGGCATTGCAGTTCATCCGCAACAACGCGAATGGCCCGTTTCTATTACACGTGCACTGGACCGTGCCGCACGCAAACAACGAAGGCGGGCGCGTAACCGGAGACGGCATGGAAGTGCCTGATTACGGAATCTATAAGGACCGCGATTGGCCAGATCCGGAAAAGGGCTTCGCCGCGATGGTGACGTGGATGGACCGCGACGTCGGACGGTTGATCTCGCTGTTGCGCGAACTGAAAATCGACCGTCGGACACTGGTTATCTTCACATCGGACAACGGCCCTCACCACGAAGGCAATCACAAAGTCGAGTTCTTTGATTCCAACGGCCCCTTGCGCGGCTGCAAACGAGATCTTTACGAGGGGGGCCTACGCGAACCGACGATCGCCTGGTGGCCCGGCACGATCAAGGCCGGCACCGTCAGCGATCAGCCATTGGCCTTTTGGGACTACCTGCCAACGGCCTGTGAACTGGCAGGTGTGACCCCGCCCGAAGGAATCGATGGAATCTCGTTCCTGCCGACCTTGTTGGGCAAGCCGCAAAAGGCGCACGACTATCTGTTTTGGAAATACGGCAGCAAAGAGGCACTTCGCCACGGCTACTGGAAGGCCGTTCGTCTGAAACCGAACCAGCCGATCGCACTGTATGATCTGAGAACCGATCTGGGCGAACAGCACGACGTGGCGGCAGTACACCCCGATGTGGTCCGGCAAATGAACCAGCTAATGAAGCAGGCGGTCCGAGTGACACAAGAGTAAGGATTCGCCAATCAATAACTGTCGCACTCTTCCGCGTACAGACCCCCATGGGTGAATCAGTCTCGCAGCTAAGGAGGATCGCCGCCCAAACGCCCCCAGTAAACACGACAATAATTGATTCGCCGGCCCTAAGCAGCAAGCATCACGACTGGCGACTCGGCACACTCGCCGGTCTTGCCCGCGGACATTTCATGATACAATGCGGCATTGGGTCCGTCTGGCGGGATGCATTGCACGGGCGGAATTCACCGCGCCGCGGTAAGCCGTGTTTTTTTCGTGGCGAACGGGACTGGCCAGGCTTGACGACTTGAGGGCGGCTACGCAGGATGGTTCGTATGCCAGCACACCCGGCCAAAGCCAGATCGAAGCGAAACGCGGCCTCGTCCGCTGTCAGCAATCGCTATGTGATGTTGGCAGTTGCCGCCACAAGTGGGTGGACATGGGCGTTCTGCCTGTTGGCCGTACGGAACCACCTGCCCGAGAACTACGACGTCATCGTATCAACGTCGCCAGCTTGGGGTTTTCTAGCGCTACCGACCTGGACAATGGCACTTGCGGCAACTTGCGGCACATTACTCTGTTTCGCGATTCTGCGATCGGCAAGCCATGCAAGATACTCATCGGTCGTCATCTATTGGACATTGAGTACATTACTGATTCCATTTGCTGATCTATTGCGACTTGGTGGTGTCGCGCTACCATGCACATTTTTCGAGCCACTGTTTTTCGTACTCGTGACGGGAAACGCGATTTGGAATCTGACACCGACGTGGCCATTCGATAATCGACTGGTACGAATGGACGATCGCAAATGCCTTTCCATTATATTGCTAGTGGTGGCCACAACGGCCGCATGGTGGTATTGGCAAGGCTCCTGCGCATATCGCGACTTTTTGCTCGGCTATCATGATTTCGGCCACTTCGCCCGTCGCGTCGCCAACACGTGGGAAGGACGCGGCTGGCTAATGGAAACCCCCAGTTTGCCCGCCTACTGGGATCACTTCAACCCCGCGTTGGCAACACTTGCACCACTCTGGTCAGTCTGGCCAAACGCTCATCTTTTCATTTTCCTGCAAGCCGTCTCTTTAGCGTCACCCGCATTGTTTGTGTATGGCATCGCTCGCTGTTGGCACATGAACCCGGCATCAGCAATGTTGTTTGCACTGGCGTATCTGTCATTTCCCGCGGTCGGCCTGATGAATCTGAATTATTCGTATGGTTGGCATCCGGTCAGTCTGGCGCTGCCGTTGATCTTTGCAGCAATTTGGCTGATCCTGCGCAGGCAATACACATTGGCCATCTGTAGCGTGTTGCTGGCTTGTGGATTCAAGGAAACGGTTTTGGTGACTTTGGCCTGTATCTGTGTTGCGATGGCATTTCAGGCGCGCTTTCTTGGCACATCGCGAGCTAACGCCTTGCTTGCCTCGCGATTGCCTTGGCCGGTATGGCTCGTGGCGGGCATCGCCCTGGCGCTCGCCTTTGCAGCGATATTTCACTTTGCGTCCTATTCGCAGTTTCAAACGTCGCGGTTCGCCAATCTGGGCGGTTCACTTTGGGAAATCGCTGCCTCACCAGTGTTGAAGCCCGCCCAGTTTTGGGGACAAGTGCTGCGAACTGAATCTATTTATTTCTTATTGGCGATCACACTGCCGCTTGGCTGGCGTTGGATTGCGCGCGGATGGCCGGTGTTGTTGGCTGCATCGTTGACGGTTGGAGTCTTGTTGGCATGGAGGCACGGTCCCGCCACCAGCATCGCTTTTCAATACATCACCAGTTTGATTCCGGTGATTCTTGTCGCCGTCATTGCCGGATCGGCTGAACCGTCACTGGATAATTCCGACCAACGAAAGGTCATTGCTTCGGGTGTTACCGCAGTGATCGTGGGATTGACTGCCACAATGTTTTTCGGAGCGATGCCTTTTAGCAGCGACACGTCAACCATCATGCAAAACCAAACTTATCACACCAATTCGGCTTTGTTCGAATCCAATCCACGAGCAGCGGGGACCTCCGCAAGTCGCCATCTTCGTGAGATCATCGACATGGTCGACGGCAAGGAATCCGCAGTATTGGCAACCGGCCGGATCGCGTCGCATCTGCTTCGCGTTCGCCGCTTGGAATCGGCCGACGAAGCCCGCAAACGATGGGATGCATTGACGATCGAAGCCGGCGACGGGCGTTCCGGCATCGAAGTGTTCGACTGGGTCGTACTGGATGCCTTGGAACGATTTCAACAATCACCCGATGACGTCGGCTTTCTTCTGCATGAAGCTCAAAACGCGGGTTATAAGACCGTATCTATTTACCGTGGCATCTGGGTCTTACGACGACCGGAGCACCAGGAGCATTACACGAAGACTGGCCGATCTCAATTGCAGATCCAAAGGTAGTCGGGATCGCGGAACGTCGAAAGCCTCACTCGTTTTCGAAATACGTCGCTGGCCAAGTGGACAGTTTGGAAACGAGGCCCAGCAAAGCGAAGAGTCAACTGGCGTCCGGATCGCCCGTGAATTGGCACGCCTTCACCGGCCGACTAGCTACTCGCTTGCAGCGACATTTACAAACTCTGTTTGTCGGCATCACGCACGTCACGGTTCACATGGCCACTCGCCGAGATGCTCTGACGGCCCTTCGTCTCCTGATCGATGTCTACTATTCGATTTCCGGCCGCACGTTGCCATAAGACCAAGGTGTATGGACTGGCGGGATTTCTTTTGGCGTCGGACTTTTGCCGGGCGTCATTTGGCCCAGCAAGTTCAAGCCGGCTTCAAGCATTTGACGACCGGCGGTGAGCTCCAAGTTACTGTAGCTGGTTAAACGGGTTTCGTAACCACCACCGTGGGGCCCCATCGCCTCTTCAGTGGGAACATAGCCCACACATCCATTGGCCAATTCGACGGGAAACGTGAATTCGAACGGGCTCTTCTTTTTCAGATCCAATCCATACTCGACGAACATCTCGGCTTCGTTGGTTACCAACACAGCCGGCCCGACTTGGATCGCCTGCACTTCAACCTCGACCTCCGGCTGAGCGGCGATCAGAGCATCCAGCATAAGAGTCTCCTTGGTCCACGTGGCAACATGCGCCGGATCCTTCTCGGCTTCCGCCAGACAACGCTTCACCTTCTCGGGACTCGGAACGCGACGTTTGATACTCCACACTTTGACCTTGGTATCTAGCGGGACCAGCGAGCCACGATGCATGCTCAACAAGACTTTAACCGCCTCGGCACCAATCCGCCCTCCGACGATCGGTCCATCAATGTTGGGGTATGGGCTGAGGTTATCCACTTGAGTGATATCGCCACAGTCACCGTTCAGGAAAACGACGACCACATCGTCACCCAGTGAACCGCGGATGACCTGTTCCATGTAGTAGATCCAGTTGGCCGACCACCCACTGGCCCCCGTCGTGCCATGATTCGCATAATTGACGACGCATCCAACCAGCTTGCCGGCGGCGTTCCAGGCTCCGATCACGCCAACATCAGGATCGATCGGGCCCGCCGACTCAACAATATCGGGATTCCGTTTTCCGGGATGGGTAAAAGTCAATCCATTTTTCATTCGGAAGCGACGATTGAAAGCTACTTTGTCTTCGCGACCTCGACCAACGCCGCATTTCGCCTCGGCGCGGTTCTCATTGGCCAGGCAGACAGCGTTGACAATCTGATTGTGCACATGCTTCAGGTAGGCAGGATCAGCACAGGACGACTGGTCATACGCCAACCTCTTAACCAGATCCGACGCATGATCGAACTGGCCGGGCTGGACCATGCCCGTCGGGCCGGATGAGTGCGAATGCGAGGCACCGATCAGCACCGCATCGGGGGCGATACCACATTTCGTTTCGATTTCTTGCCGCACAGCCTTGACCAGATTCCGGGGCACGATCAACGCATCGATACCAACCAACGCCACGCGCGTCTTGCCATCGTCGAATACCGCCGCGCGGACCTTGCACGGATCCTGCGTCCGTTTCAGAAACACTTTATGATATCCGCCCGGCCTCTCCATCCCCGACTTAGGCGAAATGTCCATCTCGGCAAACCCGGCTTTGAACGGCTGGGCGGCCTCGGCCGCCAGAGTCCCTCGCACGAAAAACGACACGGTCGCCGCCAGCAACCCAGCCAGCCTAACATATCGGCGAAGAAGCACGCTCATCAGTTCAACTCCTGTTCAGGGATATCGATAACCATCGCCGCCAACAGACAATTCTTTGCCACAACCGTCTCTTACATTCCTTCTGAAATCGCGTTCAAATTAATCTCGTCCACCTGTTCATTCAAGGTCCAAAAATCATAAATGATTCCGATTCCAATCAGGCCGCCCGTGAAGAAGTAGACCACACCGGTGAGCACTTTTCCCAAATAGAAACGATGAACACCAAAAACACCCAGAAACGTCAACAGAATCCAAGCAATATTGTAGTCCATGGGACCGGCCTCGTAACTAAAGCCAGCCTCGCGATCCATTCGCGGGATCAGAAACAGATCGACCAGCCAACCGATCCCCAAGAGCCCGAATGTGAACAGCCAAATAGTTCCCGTGATCGGCTTGCCGTAAAAAAACCGGTGCGAGCCCGTAAACCCAAAGATCCACAGGATGTAACCGACGACCATTGAGTGCGTATCGTTGGGACGGGGCATGACAAAGTTCCTCTTACCAATAAAGTTCCACACGGCGTCTATTTCACGCAATCGGCTGACGTGTTACAGAACCCCATGCTGTCGGTCACAAACGGCCGCCAAGCGTATCCGACCCGAACACGTTTTCACGTACCGAATTGGCTTTGTGACAAGCCTCGACTGCATAGGGGCACTTCCAATGGTTATACTACGGAAAATCGGGCCGTCAATTACAGGCAAGGCTTTCAGCCCCGTCCAAGCGACTGCAACAGAAGAGCGATCACCGTGATCCAATTGCTTAATAATGAATCCAAAGGAAACGCGAGTTGCCATTTCGATAAACTCGAGCGGTTCTTGCAAAACAACATCCAATCCACGCAACTCATGAACAATGAATAACAAACTGCGATACATCCTTGCTCTGTGCGTTGCCTTCAGCCTGTATTTCATCGCCAAGAAGACACTGTTGCCGAGCATCTTCTACGGAATTGATGGAATCGTTCGCCTTTATCCACTCAGCTACTTCACGGCGTACTTGATCGTTGGCCTGCCTGTTCTGGCATTCACGTTTTTTACCAATGGACACAAGATTTTCGGCCCCCTGGGACTAACAAGTGGGATTGCCAAGGGTTTCCTTTTCTCCTTCGCTTTTTCAATTCCGATGTTCCTCGGGTACGGATTGCTGAGTGGCTTTCAGGTCGAT
Source organism: Planctomycetota bacterium (assembly GCA_024274855.1). Lineage (GTDB taxonomy): Bacteria > Planctomycetota > Planctomycetia > Pirellulales > Pirellulaceae > JAJSAJ01. Next base: position 6,197 of record JAJSAJ010000948.1, read on the forward strand.
TTGGAAGCGAAGACTTTTTGGTTGCTCTGTGTCAGTGCCGCGTTCTTCGAGGAGTTCTACTACCGGGGGTTTTTCTTCGGCCAACTTTACCGAAACACGCGACTGGGCTTCTTGCCATCATTGGTTCTAGGTGCACTGGTATTTGCATCACTGCACCTGTATCAAAGCAGTAACCCGTCCACTCTGGTTGGCATCTTCATGACAACATTTCTGGGAGCAGCGATTTTTGCCTGGTTATTCGTCGAGTGGAACTTCAATCTGTGGATATCCATTGGCTTGCATTTTTTCATGAATCTTTCCTGGGACCTGTTCTCCATATCGGACAATGCGCTCGGCGATTTCAACGCCAATATCATTCGGGGCGTAACCATACTGTTTGCTATTGTGGGAACGATAGTTTACAAGAGGAAGAAACAAATACCGTTGGCCATCACTCGAGATACGCTTGTGATGAATCGGCTTGCCGACAATAGGCCGGTGTGAGACTTCTGGACGCGATGTCACAATCGGACAGGACATGCAAGCTGGCTCGCTGATCTCAGGAATACATTTCAAGAATTGAGCTGCAGTGAAACCGAACGAATCCATCGAACGGTTGTTTGTTTACAATTAGAGGGCCTTCAGCCTGCCCATGCGAAACAACTGCCTATTGCCAGTCAAGAACACGTGCGATCCAGATACTTGAACGTGAGAGAACCATGCCAAAACACAAACGGGGATTTGCCGTTCGAGCTGTAATCAGCGATCAACGGGGCCGCTGTCTGCTGGTGCGGCGTTCGAATTCATCCAAGTGGTTTGCCGGAACCTGGGAATGGCCGGGAGGCAAAGTCGATTCTGGAGAGACCTACGACGTAGCCTTGCATCGCGAAGTCGCTGAAGAGACCGGATTGGAGATCGAGCTGAGCGGTGTTGCCGGTGCGTATTCGATGGAAGTGGCAGGCAGACAGATCGCCGTATTGTGCCTTGAGGCAGCTTGCATTCGCGGAGACGTCTGTCTCAGTGAAGAACATGACGACAGCGTCTGGGCACCGATGGCAGATCTATTGCAGTGGGAATTGGCTCCCGATCTTCGCAAGTTCGCGGACGAGTATATCCAACGCACATCGGATGGAGGCTGAACAATGGCAGACAAAACCCAGTTGACCGCAAAGAAGCATCAGGAACAAATCCAGGCTTACGCGAAAGTGCGTGACGTGTACAAATTGTATGCAGAAGTACTGAAACGGGTCTTCGAGAACGCCTGCAGCATCTCTTTTCCCGAAGCCCTGGTCCAAACCCGAGCGAAAACGCTTTCGAGCTTTGCGGAAAAGGTAGCTCGTAAGTTCTCGAAATATACGAACGCCGTACAGGACATGACCGATCTGTGCGGAGGACGTGTCATTGTCCAGACGACCGAGCAGGTGCTGGCCGTCCGAAGGTTCATTGAGGCCAATTTCACCATCATCGAAGCCGACAACAAGACGGCGTTACTCAGTAAAGACACGTTCGGGTACCGCGATATGCACTATATCGTTCAGCTGCGAGAAGATAGCGACGAGCTGTTGAGTATTTCGCCGGCGGAACGCGCAAGTATCGGCGATCGCAAGGCGGAGATTCAAGTTCGCACCTGGGTGCAACACGCGTGGGCCGACACGCTGCACGATCGAATCTACAAGAACCCGTTGAAGTCGGTCTCGTCGGACATCGCAAGAACGGGTGCTTTGCTGTCCGCGCTGCTGGAAGAAAGCGATCGTGCATTCAAACGCCTTGCCGACGAACTGGACGGCTTGATCACCAACTACACGGCAATTGCCACCGAAGATGAGGTCGAGAAGGAACTCAAGATCCAGCAGCTGGTCCTGGACAACGAACCGGACGAAAAGAATAAACCGGCATTGGCAATGAAACTCGCCAAACTGGCACTTGCATGTGGTAAGGATGCGATCGTCGTGAACACTCTGGAGCCTCACGTTGGGATCCGTGGTGCCAGTCGTTGCGAGTTACTTTCGGATCTTGGATTTGCCTACTGCCGCATAAAACGAAGTGAGCCGACGAAGCCGTTGTATTCACGCGGCATAGAGTTTCTTGACGAGTCACTCTGTATTTGCCGGTGTGTGGACGTGCCCTTTGTTCCACATCTTCGAAAAAACGAGAGTCTTCACGCACGCGCGTTGGCTCGGTTGGCCTGGGCCATGGAAGTGATCCCCGGCGAGGAACATACTGCACGCGAGTTTTTCCACCAGGCCCACGAGCATGAACCGGCCAATCCCTACTACCTGGCAAACATGCTCGGATTCGAAATGTACTGCTCGCATCAAGGCGACCTGCCGACCAGTATGCGGACCACGATACGCGAAGCGATCAGAACTTGTCATGAACACGCAATCAGGCGAATCGAACTTCCGTGGGCTTTTTTCACAGCCGGTCGTCTCAGTGTTCTGCTCGGTAAATCGAACGACGCACTCAGCTATTACGCTCGCGGCATCGGGCACTGCCTCGAGGGAATCCACTGTATTCCGGAGACCGCGTTCGACGGTGAGATTCAGTGGCTTACCCGTCTCCATTTCGGGATGCCGACACCTGGCAAGACTCAGCGTGTAATCGATCTGCTTAAGCTCGGCAAGCAGACCAAGGGTGGCAAGAGATCACCCGACACCGCTTCACCGATCAAAGCCCCCGTGCTGATTATCGCGGGCGGGGCTGCAAGTATCGACGCGGAAATGCTCGATCGAATCCACCCTTTCCTGAAAACCAGCTTGGAGTATTTCCAAGGAACGGTTATCGCCGGCGGAACGAATGTCGGCGTGCCAGGCCGCGTCGGCGATGTGGCGGGCCAACTGGCAGCAGAGAACCGAAAACAGTTTCAGCTTGTCGGCTACGGTCCCGCGATGCTTCCGCAGGGCGTATCGGACCACCCGCATTACGACCACTCGATTCATATTGGCGACGACTTTTCTCCCGACCAGATCCTTCGCAACTGGGCCGACATCCTCGCCGCCGGGATCGAACCGCGTCAGGTCATGTTGCTTGGCATGGGCGGTGGACCACTCAGTGCCGTGGAGTATCGCATCGCGCTCGGCCTCGGCGCCTCAGTCGGGATCGTGATGAACACGGGCGGCGCGGCAGACGAGTTGCGACAGGACGGACTCTGGAGCGACCGGCCGAACCTCTACCCGCTCCCATTCGACTCTGCAACGGTTCGGTCGTTTATTATTCCACCGCGGCGAAAGCTCAAACCATCTGTCAAAGAGGCGATGGCCAAGTGCTTTCACGAAATATATGTTGCCGGCAGCACGAGCCGACTACCCGCGAACATGCGGCCGTGGTCTGAACTCGATAAGACATTCAAGACGGCCAGCATGGAGCAGGCGAAGTACTCGGTTGCGATTCTCGAAGCCGCCGGGTTCGCCGTGACCGAGGTCGCGGAGGGCGAACCAGACATATTCGAGGACTTCACCGATGAAGAAGTGAATTTCATGGCCGAGATGGAGCATGGTCGCTGGAACGTCGAGCGGCTTCGAAACGGCTGGCGCTACGGCAAACCACGTGACGACAACATGAAAATCCATGACTGTATCGTTCGGTGGGAAGCCCTGAGCGACGACATCAAGAGTTATGACATCGCCGCGGTATGCGCTTTCCCCAGTATCCTTGCCGAAGCCGGGTTGGAGATTACTCGGAAGGAGGCAACGGACGACACCTGAACGGAACTCTGGATGCCATGGTTGTCGGTGAAACGCAAGATCTGGAGGAGCAGCATTTGTCTTCAACGCTCGCAGGCTGCCACGACAAGTGGCATCGCACCGGAGCGTTAAGGCTGACCGAAGAGAGTGGAGCAGGGTTTTGGCATGACAGTTATATCTTGTTGTCCAAAACATTGCCAAGGTCTACGACGCGGGTCACCATATCGCGGGAACGATAGTTTATTTGTTGTGCTACATGATTTTCTTCACTATGAATGGAAAACGAAAGATGAAAGCATTGACACCGATCATTGTTATCTCACTACTCAGCATCCTATCCCAAGCTGCGGCCGCCAAGGACTTCAAGCCGATATCCGAGAACGATTATACAAAGCAAGTGTTCGCCGATGACTTTTCAGCTTCCCGTCTGTCAAACAAGTGGAAACTATACAAGAGTGCGTCCGTCATTCGCGACGGCGTTCTCGTCGGTATTGAGCAAAAGAATGGGGGCCATGCGGCCGTTCACAGCATTAAGCTCGATCCTTTCAGTGACGTTGAGCTGAATGTGGACATCCGATTCGAGGGGTCGCGGGCAACCAATCTGACCTTCAACCAGCACAAGTTCAAAGAGTCGCATGCCGGCCACATTTGCCGGGTTATTATTTCGCCGAAGAAGATCATCCTGCGCGACGGGAAGACGGGCATCTTCAAGAACGAGATTTTTGAAATGAAAAAGGCGGGACCGTTGGATGCCGCCACCAAGGCTTTGCTGAAGACCAAGGAAGCCGGCTTTCCGGTAAAACTGAAGCCCGACCAATGGTATTCGATAACGGTTCGTATTAAGGACGACGTCATGCAGGCGTTAATCGACGGAAAGCTGGTCGGCTCACTTCGTTCCGAAGGCATCGCCCATGCGACCAAGGACAAGATCGGCCTGGTGGCGCCGAAACAGGAAATGCACTTCGACAACATCGTGGTCAAGGTGCCGTAAGGATTCGCCAATCAATAACTGTCGCACTCTTCCGCGTACAGACCCCCGTGGGCTCGTCCCATGGGTGAATCAGGATCGCAGCTAAGCTGTTCTTCCGCGTACAGACCCCCATGGGCTCGTCCCATGGGTGAATCAGGCTCGCAGCTAAGGAGGATCGCCGCACGAACGCCCCCCCAGTAAACACGACAATAATTGATTCGCCGGCCCGTAAGGCCCGATCCGTCACGGTTTGCGGTCTGGCTCATTTTCCGGCGAATAACCGTTACCTACAGAAACACGGACCAGTCTGCGAATATGGAGGGGTGAAATACCGCACTAGAACCCTATTTATGAGCAAACCATGAACCAAGTGACGTAGACTTGTCCATGGGTTAAGAGGGCAGAATGGCCCTGGCACTTAACCAAGCCAGCCACTTGGTGGCAAAACGCAATCACACCACCTACGAACGACGCTTGCAAGGTGAGATATAATGAAAAGGAAATTCCGGTTCCTGGTCCTCGTGGTCCTATCACTGCTAGTTCCGGCAAAGGGCCTCATGGCCAAGCCGTCCTTGGAGGTAAAGAACCTGAGCGTCGAGTTTCTTCCCGACAACAAGATACATGTTAAAGGGGAGTTTTGTTGCCGTGATATTAAGGGGATAGGCGGATTAAGTATTTCCACGGGCGTTGTTGTCGATGTGGATTTTCCTCACGGAGCAAAGGGTTTCAGCCTGTTGCCCGATTCCTTCTCCGGCTTGGGGGTTTCAAGTGACGACCGGAATGACCCGGGAGTGCAACCCTACATGGTTTGTAATGGCATGCAATACCGCGAAGGACAAGAAACGGCCATCATCTACAACAGCACCTTTACCATTCGCCCAATGGTGCTCGACAAGGATTTGGACAACGAGACGGACGATGGTAGATGGATTGCCTTTGACAAGACTCTGAACTTCAACTCCGGGCCTTCGAAAAATCGCGAACTTTACCGCATTCTGATCGGTTGGAAAGCACATTGGAGGTACGACTTCTTCAATCACAAGTATTTCTGGGTCACCTATGGCCCATTTCCCTGGGGAGTCGCACCGCTTTGCAATAAGTCGATGACGGCAACGCACTATCGCCACGCCTCATTCACCGAGAAGGGTGTCGTCATCAAGGAATCGGCTGCCCCACCCGAGGAGCCACGTGACAAACCGCCAGTCGACGAGGGGAACGGCGAAAAGCCGAAGCTCGTTCGACCTTCGAAACAGCCCACCCACCTCGAGGCCATCGATGCGGCCGAACTCCTGAAAACGAAGCTGGCTGAATTGCCGGGCATTGAAGGATCGGGCGTTGGACTGCCTCCCAAGTTCGCCTTGGTGCGAATCAGCTACTCTGCCGGAATGAAGCCCGATGCTCTCACGCGATTGGTCGCTCGCGTCGCCCTGGAAACTGCTTATTGCGCCCCATGGGTTGAAACGATGAAAATCGCCGCCAGTGGAGATCAGGGCAGTTCCATGGTCACCGTCACTTGGACCCCGACCGCAAAATACTCTGCCAAGGAAATCACCCTTGAGGATTTCTGCAAGACCTGGCAGGTCTCCGGCAAGGCGTTGGTCATCCCCAAAGCCCGCTGAAGCTATTGGCTGAGGAAAATAGATAAAGAAGAAACAGACACTTGGAAAAAGTAGCCGCTGACGCGGATGAGAACCATGAAACCGTGAAATATCCAGTGATGAATGATTCGGCACTGGCCGCGGACGCCCCCCCACGGCGTTTTGCTAGACGGTTGCCTCATTTCGCCGAGAGCACCGTCATTCCTTCGACATTCTTCATTCCTTGTTGGGCTGTTGGTTGTTCCGTCTTCTTGTGAACGGTTTTGGGCCCACGGATGGCAAAGCGTCCCACGGATAAGAAGACTGAGTGTGAAATCGTTGTGTGTTGGGCGTTCCTTGTTGACTGGTGGGTGAAACAACCCAGAGAGTAAGCCAACGCAAGCTGTGACCTCCCGTGCTCGGGCACCAGCCAACTGCGACTTCGATTCTACCCAGCGGGACCGAGCAATGGTAGAATCAATGGCGGTCCGTCCCTCGCCTTACCGGAGCTTGCGTTTATGAAACCCATCCTGCCACTCCTGCTGCTTGGTCTTTGTGAACTTCTCGTTAACAACGCGGACGCGGCATTGACGCCCACAAGCCTGACCTGTGAATATCTTCACAATCCACCCGTTGTGGATGTACTGCAGCCTCGCTTGGCGTGGGTCAACGTCGCGGAACCGGGGGAACGCGGCCAACAGCAAACGGCTTGGCAGGTGCGCGTGGCCAGCTCGGTCTTCAGGCTGGCCAGTCCCGACTTGTGGGACAGTGGCAAACAAGTCTCAAAGCAATCAACTCGCGTTACGTATGGCGGCAAGCCGCTCGCGTCGCGCCGGTAGTGCTGGTGGCAGGTCCGAGTCTGGGATCGGGATGGCGAGGTTTCCGCGTGGAGCAAACCGGCGACCTGGAGCATGGGATTGCTCCAGCCTTCGGACTGGAAAGCGGAATGGATTGGTGCGCCCTGGCAAGGCGAAGAGGCACTCCCCAGGCCAAAAGGAGGTCCGAACGCCAAGCCGTCAGTCTTACCTCCCCCTGCTCCGCTCTTGCGAAAAGAGTTCGTTATTAACAAGAACATCGTGCGTGCTGTGGCCTATGTTACCGGCCTGGGATACTTCGAACTCTACGTCAACGGCAAGAAGGTCGGCGATGACCAGCTCGACATGGTCACGTACTCGAATGATACGCCGTTTGGAACAGCGGGCATTTCCTGGCATCAAAGAAACGGCACGTTTCGCATGGACGTTCGTGTTCCGGTCGGGAGCACTGCTACCGTCTACGTTCCCACTAACAATGCAAGCGAGGTCACGGAAAGTGGCCAACGTCCCGACACATCACACGGTGTCACTTTCCAGCGAATGGAAGCCGGTTACGCCATCTACCGCGTCGGCAGTGGTCAGTACTCGTTTCAAGTCCGAACGGCCAATTGATCGGCGAGGTGAACGGCGGCAACGACAAGCGAATACACGCCGCACTTGAAACATGCACACCGTCAAGAGTTTTCGTGTTCGCACGGTTCCGATTCGCCGTTTGAACAGACGTGGACACGAATAGAGATTGGGGATCCCGAATGCTTTCTTACCATCGAGTGACAATAACTGCCATGGCATGCGCAGTGGTGATGGCCGCCACGGCATGGGGGGGCGATGGGATCCGTACGACGAAAAGGCCGAACCTCATATTCGTCTTCAGTGATCAACACTCATGGGACATGCTTGGGTGCAATGGTAACTCGGATATCATGACACCTTGCTTTGACAAGTTCGCTAAACAAGGCGTTCGATTCACACAGTGCATTTCCAATTCACCAGTCTGCACACCCTATCGTGGAATCTTAATGACCGGCCAGCATCCACTTTATTGTGGTGCCATGCAAAACGATCTGCAAGTCCTGCCCGGACACAGCAATTACCTGGCCGAAGTCCTACGGGACGCGGGGTATCGCACGGGCTACTTTGGCAAATGGCATTTGTATGGCGGTGACCGAGTTCGTCCAGTACCTGCTGGACCACTGCGGTACGGTTTCGACAACGACTTCTTGACCAACAACTGCACTTTGTTGTTTGATGCCAAGCGAGCCTACTACTGGGACGCTCAGGGCAACAAGCAGCTATACGGCAAATGGGAGCCGTACGCGCAGACAGACCAGGCGCTTGCGTTTATCGAAAGGCAAGGGACCGGCCCTTTTGCTCTTTTCCTCTCTTGGCATCCGCCCCACAATTGGGGACGTGCTCATGAAGGCTATTCGGCACCGGAGGACTGTCTTGCACTTTATGATCCGGCAAAGCTGCATTTGCGGCCGAATGTCGAAGACTCGCCCGCCGTACGCCTGAAATATCAAGGGCACATGGCTATGATCACGAGTCTCGATCGTTCGTTTGGCCGATTAATGAAGAGACTGGCTGAACGCAACCTGGCCGACAATACGCTCGTTGTCTTCACGGCCGATCATGGGGACATGTTGATGTCTTACGGTTGGCCCAACAACAAGGGACGCGCCGAGGATGGATCGTGCCGCGTGCCGCTGCTGATGCGATTCCCTGGACGACTCGTGCCACGGGCCAGTCGGCTGCTGATCGGTACACTTGACCTGATGCCGACTCTGTTGGGGCTGCTCGAACTGCCGGTTCCAGAAACGTGCCAGGGCCACAATTTGACCGAGGCGATTTCTGGACAGGACGATGACGCGGTCGAATCCCAACCGTTGTTTTTCTTGCCGGCCGACTGGCGCGGCATTTACACACGACGCTATACCTACGCTTTCACCGTCAACCCAGATTCAGCACGCAGCCAGACCTTTTCCGATAACTTGCTGTATGACCATCAAAAGGACCCCTGGCAGTTACACAACTTGTTCAACTCGCCGAAACATGCAACGACTCGCAAACAATTGCACGATGCCACGTTGCGATGGATGGAACGGTTCGGAGATACCGGGTTCCAATTTCAAGCATTACTGGAACAAGTCGTACGCGATGAAGACTGGCCGCTCGCCAGTTTGCCGCCACAATTCCGTGGACGTGGCTGGGAAGGTCGATTGAAGGGGCGCCCGGTCGATTTTCTGCCACTAAAGCCACCAAGGAAACCGGGAGCCGAGTTGCTCAAAGGCCTGACCATCAGACCGGCTGACGTGGTAACGGTCAGGAGCGAACGGTTGAAACTTTCCGCAAAACCGCCACGTGTTTGGGCCGAGGGCACCAAGCTGCAGCGTCTGCGGCCGCTCGGGCCAAATACCGGAGTCCCCGCGCCGAACGCGGTCGATCCCGATAGCATCGTAGTGCGATACAATGGACGTGTCTTGACAAAGGGAGCTGACTACCTGGCAGATAAGACGTATGGAACGTTGGGCCTGGCACCCAATTCGAAAATATCTGCTCAAGATGATGTCGAGGTTGACTATCGCTTCTCCTTGCGGCGTATTGACTCGATTGTCACAACTGTCGATAACCGCCGAGTGGTCCGCGTAGGTAAATCACACCTTACCGTCCCCATGCCGCCGACTTTGCTGGAAACAGACCGCCGCTTGGCCAATGTATTTGTCGATTATTTCAGCGATGGTCGTCATGTGGACGTGTTTCCGATCGAGCAACCGGCAATCGATGCGATGACCTTCACCACGCCAAATCGAATCCCCAAGACGTTGGCCAAATTGCGGCAAGAAAAGCCCGTCACCATTGTGGCTTGGGGCGACAGCGTCACGGCAGGAGGCGACGCAAGCTCGCCGGAAACGCGCTACCCGGTGGCCTTCGAGCAACGACTCAAGAAAAAGTTTCCGAAAGCAAAAGTGACCGTGCGGACGGTCGCAGTCGGTGGATCGAACTCCCGACAGTGGCTCTACCCCGACCGATTCCCTGGCCGGAATCCGCAGGGCACGCGTTGGCAACGCATTGTCGACGCGGACCCGGATCTCGTCACTATCGAATTTGTGAACGATTCCGGGATGTCTCCTCAACAGGTTAATCTCGTGTATGCCGACATTCTGAAACGATTACGGAAGATCGGCGCCGAGGTGATTCTCATTACTCCCCATTTTACAATGCCGGCCATGATGCGGATGCCGACCCTGCACGAACTTGATCGACGACCTTATGTGCTTGCCTTGCGAATGTTTGCTGCTCGACATCATGTGGCATTGGCCGACGCATCTTCGCGCTGGGCACACTTGGGCAAGGAGGGTATTCCCTACGTAACACTCTTGCGCAATGGCATCAACCATCCCGATGATCGAGGCCACGCTATATTCGCGGATGAACTGATGAAATGCTTCGAGTGAGATGTGGCCCGCCAAGGAGTTCCGCTCCCTGAGATCGATGCGGTGAACGCGGCAAACTGCGGCTATTACCCGTGTTACTCCGTATTCTGTTGACCGCACCCTGCCGCGGCCAAACAACTTGTCGGTCTCCTCTACCTCCAACTAGAAACGGTACGTGACCCCATATCCCTTGCGAATGCTCTATAATACGGCGGCGTTCGTGAGTTTACCGACCTGCACATCACCCTCTGCCAACAGAAAGCGCCCCATGTTCAAACAAACGCTTCTCATTGGATTGATCGCAGCCATGGCGACGTTCTCCGGTGCAACACTCCAACCGGCACGTGGAGACGACAGTGGATTCGTGCCGATGTTCGATGGTAAAACGCTCCAAGGCTGGAAGACAACAGGAAACTGGACGGTTCAACCGGGGGGCGTTATCGCCCTGACCCCTCGTCCTGGCGAGTCAGGCTGGCAACGTTTTGATGCCTACCTCATGACAACTCGAAAGTACAAAGATTTCGTCATCGATTTGGAGTTTAAGATCGCAAAGGAAGGCAACTCGGGCGTGTTCCTGCGAGTTGGTAACCGTCGGGAACCGGTTAAGACGGGATTCGAGGTCCAAATCCTGGATACGCACGGCCTGGCCAACCCGGGAAACCACGATTGTGGCGGCGTGATCAGCGCGACAGCACCGAACAAGAATATGGCCAAGCCGGCGGGCCAGTGGAACCACTATACAATCACTTGCCGTGGCCGCCATGTACAGGTCGTCATGAACGGAACGCAGATCATCGACCTCGACCTGGATCAATCACCGTTGAAAGACCGCCCGAACGAAGGCTATATCGGTTTTCAGGATGAAGCCAAACTTGTCTGGTACCGCAATGTGAGAATCAAAGAGTTGAAGTAGTCGTGCCAAGTCAAACTTGAATGCGGAGCATTGGGTTTCGGTACGACGTTGACCGCATGACGTCACGTTAACGCCAAACATGAATCCCGGCCTATTTTCCTTGCAACTGCCCGTGCGTACGGCTACTCGCTACGCACACGCATGAAACATCCGGCTAGAGTTCGGCTCAGTGGAGTGCGCATACTGCGCGCGTGTTTGAAAATCGATACCGGGTTCTGGTGTGCCGGCGCTCGCGTTAGGTGCGCACTCATTGGATACGTTGATCGAGCGAGCTTGTCACATCCTACTTGGATCGTCGCTGGTGGACGCGCTAAAGATCAACAAGCCGTATTCGGAAGAGGTTTTTGCGAGTCCCGCAGCAAACAGACAGATCCACTACATCACTTCTAGCAAATAGGACGCCAACATTTCTTTCCAATTCTGGCGTTTTTCATGTCGCAGTTCTTGCCGTTTCTACCATCACTCCAATAGCAGGCTCCCCAAAAGAGCGTCAACACGGACCGGGGGGCGACGGACTTGCTCACCGCTTTCGATCAAGTCGAGATCTGGCGGTGACGACACCGCCGGAAGTGTTTGCCGGTAATGCAACCGTCTGTCACAAGGCCGCCGGTCTGAGTGTTGTCGAATCCCGACTCGATTGTGTGGCAGGTTCCAGAAACAATGGCACGGTTTGCATGCAGGAGAACTCAAATGACATCGTTCAAATCGAAAACCTCGCTTATTCTGGTCGTATTGGCAGCAATGGCAGTGATGCTATTGGCCGGACCGCGGGCGATGGCCCAGAATCACCGGCAACACGGCGGCAACCCGAACGCGGTCGACATTCTCAATGGCGTGGGCAACATGGTCGGGGCGATCATTCGGTCGACAGCTCCTCAAAATCAGCCCCAGAGGTTTCCCGGGTATACTCGGCCACAGGGATATTTCCCACACCATCCAACGCCTGAGCACTACCCCTACCAGCGATACCCTCGCGTACAGACCGGTTATCACCCACAAACGACCTACTATGTGCCCGAGGCTACTACCGAGGTGCGAACGGTAACCGTGTCCGATACGCCCTCAGTCTCTGTGAACCCGGCGCCGCAGGTCGCCTCCAATCCGGCGCCGCGAGCCGATATTACTCTAATCAACCCAAAGACGAACGGTGCAACGCTTCGCTACACGCTCAGCGGCGTTTCCTACTCACTGAAACCGGGGTACACACAACAGGTCCACCAACAATGCGTGATCACGTTTGACCGCGGTGGTTCATCGGGCGTGGTCAGCTATACCTTGAGCGAAGGAACCTACAGATTCCAGCCATCCGAGGGCGCATGGGAGCTGTTTCAGACCGATTCGACCGACGAGAGCACTTCGGCTGACAGCGCACTTGCATCGAATCCCGTGCCACTGTCGTGAGGTGATAAGTGACAACGCGACAATGTTTATTGCCGGGGAACCTGCAGCGACCGAGTTGATCCGATGGGTCGACTCGGTCGTCCTTTTTTCCGCGCCCGAAGGACTGCAGATTATCCTGGAGTGCACATCGCGAGTCGACCAAGCACGCTGGCATCGAAGAGTTTTGCGTGAGTGTCACCTATTTTGGCAGCACGCTGGCAACTGGGTAGCTACGAATGGTTGCCGGTTTTTGCGTGGCAGGGTGTTGTTTGCCGTCGGTCACCTGCTTGACAATCGATGTGATGTGGAGATCGAGTTCATTGATTTCCAGAAGTCCGTCACGCAAAGTATCGTACTTGGGATCACTCAGCACCTTGAGGATTGCGTAGGTAAACGCCCCATGCTGAAGGTTGTCCAATTCGACGCTCACTTCCCGCGCCGTAGAGGAAGCAAAAACAACGCCTCCAATTTCGTCAGAGATCAGGTCTCGCCAGGGGTCTCGGACCAGGGATTTAGCGCCCGTAATCCCAGCGCTGTGGCATGTATCGACGAACAAAATCACTTTGCACGGCATGTTCGCGATCAACTGGGTGACCTCACTAAATGCAATTGCGGTGCTTCTTAGCCGTGACAACTGCGTTTCCTGGGTAACCATGTGGTAGTTTTGGCGGTGGTCCAATACACCATGCCCGGAAAAGAACAGAATAGCGACGTCATGCTGAGTCACGGAATGGTCGAGCCAATCCATCGCGTCGCGTACAGCTTGCGACGAGGCGTCTTCTTCAACGAGTACCCGCGAGTGTACGGTCTTGTAGAACCGCCCTTGCTGCCGCTTCCAGATATCTGCAAATGCGAGTGCGTCTTGATCCGCAAATTTCAGATCTGAAATGTCTGGGTCGGCGTATGCTGATACGCCAACAGCCAACAGGTAAAGATCTGGCTTTATCTCCTGGCTCGTTTTCCGGTGGACATTCACCGACACCGGATTGCTAATGGACTTGTTCGTCCCGGCGAGAAGCGTAATAACGTTTCGGCCCGGTGCCAGTTGGACGGCACGTTTAACTTCCACTCGTGTCAGCTGATTGGAAACATGAAGGGGAGCCTGCGGTCTTTCTCGAAGAATGCCCTTGGCACCCGAAGCGCGGCGCCCGTTCACCAAGACAAAAACGCTTGGCATATCCATTCCGCGACGAAACAACACCTCGCCGCGCAAAGTCACCGTGGATTCGTATGTTGTCAGTTCATCCGTCGGTGACAGGATGCGGACTTCTGGTGGTTGAAATTCAGAAAACTGCTGCCGGTTGCGTAGATCAATAGCTGGCCGCGACCGCGGAAGTGCCGCGTTCGCCTCGGTAATCGCCCGCTTGACGTCGCCTGTAGCGACGATCCGGTCGATGATATCCGGTCGGTACATCTGCCCTCGAAAACGATCGGCCGAAAAGTACTTACTCTACTTCATCGGGCCCTCGTCCACCAACCAGCCAATGAATCGATCACCGCCTGGCGAGCAATCGTAGTACCCTTCTTCGGACCAAAGAACCCAATCGGATGAGTTAGTCACGAGCAGGATGAGTACGGGAGTGCAAACCGGCAGATCCTTTATCAGAGTCGTCTCGGTTCGAAAGATATTCCCGTCGCGACTCAGTTCGAGGCTTACCCTTTGGCCTGGCCGAAACTTCATCCGGGTTTCAGGTTCCCCAAAGAGCTTTTCGACCGGGACACCCTCCATGCTCAAGAGTACATCTCCGGGACGAATTTGATCTCGTCTGGCAACAACGTCGGGAACGGCCGCCACGGTGGGTGCTGAGGCGGACAAGCTGTATTGGAAATCGAAATCCCAAGTCGCCTTAAGTTGGGTCAGGTTATAAAGCAGGACAACTCCGGCTTCCGTGCCAACAGCTACGAAATCCCGACGGGGCGATTCGCACAAACACCATGGCACGCCAAGCGTCGGCAGATAACAGAGTTCCTTCATCCGCCCGTTCGAGTCGGGTTTCGGATCCAAAAACAGGATCCCCGGAGGAAGAAGTCCGAATCGTGCTCCTACCGCCAGTGGATTTCGGACACCGAACCGCGAGTTTCGCAAGAACGAAGCCCAATGACACTCGCCAACCCAATTGGTGAAGTGACTCCAACGTGTACCGTTTCGAAGACAGCGGAGCACTTGATACACTCGGGCCTCCGAATCCTGCTCGAAGGCGAGTGCAAGTTGCAAATCGTTTCGTTCGAGCGCCGACCAGTCGTGACATCCCGACGCGTCATCCCTGAGTGTGCGCGTCGACAGATCAAACACTCGGTTCAGGCTTGCGTAATGGTTCAAGCCCCAAGCGTCGGGTCCGAACGGTCTTGTCCCGATGGCCAATCGTTGTCCGGTACTGTCAAACCCGACACTATAGACTGCCTGAGTTACTCCGCGGAAGCAGAACCGCTGCCGACCGGTCGCGATTTCCCATACGTGGATCTCCCCAAGACGATCGAGTGTTGCCGCTAGTTCACAGTTCTTTGACATGGCGGCAGCCAGGACGTCATAACGATTCTCGCGATAGACCTGGGTCGGGCTCCTTTGTCCAAGTCGATAGATGAACGACCGGTAATCAGGAGCACCATTCCTATCTGAGATCGCGGACACCAAAGCAAGACGTTCACTTTTTCCCGACTGCCCCAGCCGAATATCCCAGGGCACTACCCTCGTCCATTTCCCCTCGGGAAGTATCGGCCAGGGTGCGGAGGTGATACGATCCACGAAGGCCCGCAGAGCCCCGGTCGTCTGGCCGGGTGCGATTGGTTTCCATTCGGGAGCTTGCCAGACGCCGAACGATTCGGTCCCCAAAACCAGAAGAGAATGTGAAGTATCGGGAAATCCGAAATACTGATACCAACCCATTTTTCGATCCGCCATCGACGCCACAACTCGCCGGGACTTCCAGTTCCAGATCACAATTCGAAAATGGTCTTCGACAAACATCACCGCAGCCAGGTACGTTCCATCGTATGAGAACGCCAAGTTTTGAATCGGGCCGCTCTTTCCGTCGATCATCTGAAACCGATGTAGAAACGTGTCGGTAGCATAGACACGAATCGCATACTTTCCGTTTCTCAAATCCGTTCCGACAAGCAACTGTCGCCCGTCCGGCGAAAAAGCAATCGCCTCATACTCGCCGGCGATTTCTCCGAAGTCCCCATAGAGCGTTCTGGCCAGTTCACCAGTTTTCAAACTCCAGACACGAACTTCGGCCATGCTTACGGCGGCGAGCAACTTGCCGTCGGGGCTGAATGCAATATCGGCCGCCGGTCCAACCCCGACGCCCTTTGTGTCGATGATGATGTCCGGCCCCGATCCCGCGCCGCGATCACCTGACTGACCGTGGACGCTGCGACTCTCGATCAAGACAGGTAACAAGGCAATGCAAAAAATCGTGAAAACCGACTTCAAATGGCGAGTAATGCAACTTGGCTAGTGCATGTCAGTGTCTCCATTGAATGGACGGGCCGAGTTCCGGACGGCTGTTGGATTTCCCCAACCCAAGAAAACACAGTCTAGAGAAAACGGAGCCTCGAAAGAGCCATTGACGCAGCGCAGTATCAGTGTAGCAATTCCCCAACGGTTTGCACGATGTTTTTCCCCTACCAGAGATCCTGATAGACTACCGTTTTTCCCCTGGCATACGAGCATTTTTTGCGTGAGGCCATGATTTAGAAGATCTCGACAATGCCCAACGGGCATATCGAGAAAAACGCTTACTATGCGTGCTCTGGAGAAACAGGTATACATTCTTTCAAAGATCACGAAGTATTTCATCTGAGTCGGGAAATCTGGCAAGAGGAGCTAGACCGATGAATGATCGAAACCACGACACCGAGCAGCGGGAATTGTCTATCTCGCAAATCGAAAGAATCGACGACCTATGCGGCACTTTCGAGTCGCAATGGCGAGCCGGGGCGAGACCGACGATCGAAGATTATCTGGTCATGGTCACGGCACCCTTGCGTTCAACATTGCAGACCGAGTTGATTGCCTTGGAAATCGACCTTCAGCAGGCCAGCAAAGAGCAAGCCAAGTTGGACGAGTATCACCGACGGTTCCCTTTAGACCGGACGGCCGTCGAGGCCGGTTGGAGGTTGATTGTGGAGCAGAACATAAGAAATGAGGAGGTTCTGACCACAATCAAGGGATCACAAGATGGCAAACGGGATATGGGGAGCAATACCCCAGTCGTTGGCGACCGCGCCTACGAGGCGACGAAGTCCGATGAATTGCCAACGCATATCGGCCGCTATCAGATCCTGAAGGTCTTGGGAGAAGGCGGATTCGGCCGAGTCTATCTGGCATTGGACCTGCAGTTGCAACGACAAGTCGCCTTGAAAATCGCCGGCAATCGTTGGCTAGCATCTGAAACGAAGATCTAAATGCTGTTCCATGAGGCCCGCTTGGCCGCGAGTCTGAAGCATCCGGCGCTGGTAGCCGTTTACGACATCCAACGAGAAGGTGACAACGTTTACATCATCCAGGAGTATGTAGACGGTAAAGATCTCGGCAAATGGGCGGAAGAGAATCGGCCGTCCTGCGACCAACTTATCCGAGTCATCCTGGAGCTCGCTCAGGCCATTGGCTTTGCCCATCAAAAGAACCTGGTCCACCGCGACCTGAAGCCAAGCAATATCCTAATCGATCTCGAGGGACGCGCCCACATAGCCGACTTTGGGCTAGCTTTGCGTGAGAGCGTTCACCGGCTACGTAAGGGCGAGGTATCGGGCACGCCTGCCTATATGTCGCCCGAGCAGGTGCGTGGCGAAACCCATTTGACAGATGGGCGTTCCGATTTGTGGAGCATCGGTGTCATATTGTACGAGTTGCTTACGGGGCGCCGTCCGTTTCGAGGTGATACCCTGTCCGAGTTATTTGACGAGATCGAGCATCGCGACCCCAAGCCACTTCGGCAGATCAAGCCGGAGCTCCCGTCCGAACTGGAACGAATATGCTTGAAATGCCTCGAGAAGCGTCGCACCACGCGGTATAACTCAGCAGCAGAGTTGACCGACGACCTGCAAGCTTGGCAACAAGAGAAGTCACCGACAAGAGTCGACCGGCAAAATGCAATCAAAGAGATAGCCACGCCACCACGCGTCGTCCCGAAAGGCCTACGGTCATTTGATGTGCATGATGCCGATTTCTTTTTGGGGCTCTTGCCAGGCCCACGAGACCGGAATGGGTTGCCCGAGAGCATTCGGTTCTGGAAGAGACGCATCGAACAGACAGATCATGATGCTCCGTTTTCCGTGGGGTTAATCTACGGTCCGAGCGGCTGCGGCAAGTCATCGCTGGTCAAGGCCGGCCTGTTGCCCCGACTGGCCCCGCATGTCACGCCGATTTACGTTGAGGCAACGCCGGAAGACACGGAGTTTCGGCTGAGCATGGCTCTGCGCAGACATATCGAGAGAATTCCTGGCGATGTCGAACTTCCCGAGTTGCTTGCTGGATTGCGTGCTGGCCAATGGATCGGCAAAGGCAAGAAGACTTTAGTCGTGCTGGACCAATTCGAGCAGTGGTTACATGCGAGACGTAACGAGCAAGATACAGATCTCGTACGAGCTCTACGGCATTGTGATGGAGTGCGTCTGCAATGCATCGTGCTGGTACGCGATGACTTCTGGCTCGCGGCCAGTCGCTTCTTGCAAGATCTTGAGATCCGCTTGCTTGAAGGGAATAATACTGCCTTGGTTGATCTATTCGATCCACTGCACGCCCGCATGGTACTCGCCGACTTTGGCCGTGCTTACGACCGCCTTCCGGACGAAACGACGGAGTTATCCGACGAGCAAAACCTTTTTTTGGACCGGGCAGTGGAGGGTCTGGCCCATGAAGGCAAGATCATCTGTGTCCGCCTGGCTCTCTTTGCCGATATGTTCAAAGGTAAACTATGGAGCACCGACACGCTCACTCGGGTCGGCGGCACCGAAGGACTTGGCGTGACGTTCCTGGAAGAGACGTTCGGCCTTCCAACGGCTCCGGCGGCACACCGGTATCACCAAAAAGCGGCTCAGGCAGTGCTGAAAGCCTTACTCCCTGAAGCGGGACCCGCAATTCGAGGACGCCGTTTATCCTATAGGGGATTATTGGAAGCGTCCGGATACGAGCGCAGAAGGCAGGACTTCCAGGATCTGATTCGAATCCTGGATAACGAACTCCGCCTGATCACCCCAACGGCTTCACGTGACGAGGATATTGAGGCAGGTAATCCGAACGGGGATCGTGGCGAAGCGAGCAAGGAGAAAGCGGAGAGGGCACGGAACGAATAAGCCACGGATGATCGCAGGTCACTATCAGAACCTGGAAGTATGAGATGCGGAGATGGGATGGGCGAAGAAGGACCACCTTGCATCGCCCCGAATACACCACCTGCCACTTGCCGCTACCAACTGACGCATGACTACCTCGTTCCCTCACTCCGCAAATGGCTAACGCGCAAACAACGAGAAACACGCCGCGGCCGAGCGGAGTTGAAGCTTGTTGAACGGGCCGCGCAGTGGGCCTCACGATCAGAAAACCGATACCTGCCGACCGCGTTGGAAGATTTGAGTGTCCGCCTGCTGACTCGACATGAAGAATGGACCGAATCTCAACGTCGGATGATGCACAAGTCGGGCCGCTGGCACGGTATGAGGACATTGGCCGTCGTCGGCATGATCCTGGCCGTGCCCGTGACCAGTGTAGTGATTCGCAATGACATACAGGCTGAACGCCGGCGCATTGAGGCCGAGAATCTGCAGAAACAAAACGCCACACACGCATCAGGCCTAGTCACCGCTGTAATGAAGGCAGACATCCAGCAAGTGCCCGCGATCGTCAAACAGATTGGCAACTATCGCCAATGGACCGACCCGATTCTGAAAAGCGAGTACGAAAAATTCGAGGACGATTCGCCCGAGAAACTCAAGATTGCCTTTGCCCTACTGCCGGTCGATTCACGTCAAGTCGACTATCTCTACAACCGCCTCTTGGAAGCCGAACCGACGGAAGTCGTGGTTGTTCGCGACGCGCTGTTGCCCCACAGAAAACAGCTCGTTGACCGACTCTGGGGGCTTTTCTGGGGGATAGACAGCGAGGCCCAAGTGGACAAGATGGAGGCGGTGGACGGAGTCAGCAGGCTTGATAGGGCGGACACGGCAGAGGGAATCGATGGCCTCAAGCAGCTTCGAGCGGCCTGCGCGTTGGCCGTGATGGATGACAACAGCTTAAGGTGGCAGGAAATATCCAACCGCGTCGTAAGGCAGTTGGTCCACGTACGACCCGCGTTCGTTACCTATTGGCAGCAGGCACTCCGGCCGGTGAAGCGTGTTCTGTCCCCGTCACTGGCCGAGGCATGTCACGATCCGACTTTGACATCGACTGAACGCGCGTTAGCAACCGATCTGCTGGCCGACTACGCGGCCAACGCGCCTGAAGTGCTGGCAGATGCGATCCAATACGCAGACGACGATCAGTTTGGCGTCTTCTTTCCATTGCTTGAAGCCAAACCGACCTCCGCCGTACCGGTCCTGGAGTCGTGTCTCGCTGAAAACCCAGCTTTCAACTGGCACGATTCGCCATTGGATCCGGCCTGGAAAACGCCCGACGCGTCGGTCGTCCAGAAAATTCAAGACGCTCATGGCAGATTGATGGCTCGGTTCGCATTCTGTCAGACCTTGCCTTTAACGGACTTTCTGAATGTAGCCGAATCGTTGCGCGAATGCGGGTACCGACCAACGCGATTCCGCCCGTACTATTCTGGAGAAAAGGAGATCCACGTATCCGCCATCTGGGCCCGCGACACCAGCTCATGGCGAACCAAAATCGGCACTGTCGACGAAATCCGGTCTGAAAACAGGCGTCTGCAAGCCGATAAGTGGCAGGCCGTCGACATTGCCGGGTTCATGGCCCCGGACGCGGACGGCAAGTCTTCGCTGCTGTTTGCCGCATTATGGAATCAGGAGGGTGATGAGGCTCCTGCTCGCAAGTTGCTCGTTGGATTGCCTGCGGAAAATTGGTCGGCAGTTCGTCAATTTCTAGACAAAGCCGAATTGCGACGAGTGAACTGCTACAACGCGTCAACCACGCCGGAAGGCAAAACGCTGATTTCTGTCATTTGCAGCAAGAATGGCTCACATTCGTTTGCGTACAACGAAATTGGGTCTGGGTATTCGGGCGAGCTGCGTCCCGGCTTGTTGCAGGTCGACGTGGGGGTCGGCCGCTCGCCAAAACGCGAAAGCACGCAACAACGTTACACGCGACAACTGGAAACTGCGGAACAAGCGATTGCCGCCGAACCGGATGATATTTCTGCGCGCCTCAGACATTTCATTGCCTGCTATCGTCTCGGCAAAAACGAGCAAGCTCTGGACGACATGGATCGGATATTCGCGACCCAGAAGAACGTATCGGCTCGCAGCTACCACCAGCGACGGTCGCTGATCCTTGCTCGCCTGGGCAAGAAACAGGAAGCGGAGAAGGAACTCGCAGAGTTTCAGAAGCTCTCCACGAGTGACGGTGAAAAGGCCTTCGTCAAGACCGTGGTCGCAGCACATTTGGGTACGGGGGATACGGCAATGGAGCGATTGGAACAAGAAGTTGCCCAACACAAGAGGGACATGGTTTTCCTGATCTGGGCAGCTCGTGCGTATAGTGTCGTTTCGGGGATCGTTCACAATCCGGACAAACGGGCCGCCTATGTCGAAAAAGCCATTGACTTGATCCAAAAAGGAATTGCGGAAGGCTTTGAGAACTACGCGGGCCTGACAAACGATTCGAACCTTGAACCGCTCGAGACAAGTCCGAGATTTGTCAAATTGCTGAAGAAGTATGGACTTGACCGCCGCTATACGGGCGTGTGGATAGAATCCATGTCATTCGAGTCGACCGAGGTTCATGGACTCTCCCCCCCAGACCAACTTGCTCGATCCATTGAATTGATCGAACAAGGCTATCGTCCCGTGTCAATTGCTGCATGCAACCTCAACACGATGTTTGACTCCGCCAGGATTTTGTCGGACTCTCCCAACTCGCTCGCGCCCGCAAACACGGGGCTTCCAGAACTCGAAACAGCCACAGTCTGGCATCGTCCCTTGATTCCGGAAGAAACGAAAGAAACCCTTGCCAAACGACAAGCCAATGCAGCAGTCACTCTTCTGAATCTCAACAAACCGTCGTCCGCCTGGCCCATCTTGCGTCACGCTCCGGACTCGCGAACTCGCAGTTACCTGATCCATCGCATGCGTCCATTGCACGTTGATCCCCAAATCCTGGCGGAACGTTTTCTCGACTCGTCTGAGGAAATATCGATCCGTCAGGCCTTGGCGCTGGCCCTTGGCGAGTTTGCCGCGGATCAACTGGCGGCGTCAAAGCGAGACGGGCTGTTGGAATCGCTTTTGAACATCTACCGCAACCATCCCGATCCAGGCCTCCACGCGGCAGTACGATGGTTGCTGTGCCACTGGGGACACAAAAACCAAGTCTCGAAACTCGACGCGAGAATCCAGGAAACAGAAGCCCAATTGGCTGCCCGAAAACCGACCGACCGACGCCAGTGGTACGTGACGACACAAGGTCACACCATGGTGGTTATTCAAGGCGGCAGTTTCCTGATGGGCTCGCCGTTGACTGACCTGGATCGTTTGCATGGCGAAACGCGCTATCGAAGAGACGTAGACCGCCGTTTTGCGTTGGCAGCAACAGAAGTGACACGTGCCCAGTGGCGGAAGTTTCAGCAAGCACATCCGGAAGAGACCAATGATGTCATGAAGATGCCGGAGTTTCTGGCGGTCGTCCTCACAGAAGATTCTCCGGTCGTGGCCGTCAGCTGGTATGAATCGGCAGCGTACTGTAACTGGCTGAGCAAACAGGAAGGAATTCCGGAAGAGCAATGGTGTTATGTGCGTAACGCCGACGGCAAGTTCGCCGCTGGAATGCGGCCCAAGCCGAATTACCTGCTGCTGAATGGCTACCGCTTGCCAAGTGAAGCAGAATGGGAGTACGCCTGCCGGGCCGGTGCCACGACCTCGCGGTACTTCGGCCACACTGATGAACTATTGACCGACTATGCCTGGTATATGGCGAACAGCAACCATCACGCGTGGCCGACAGGCACGTTGAAACCAAATGATTTTGGGTTATTCGATATGCATGGTAACGCCAATGAATGGTGCCACGGTCGGTGGACAAAACGCGGCAATGCCGGGAAGGACGTGGGAGATGCGGCACCGGTGCAGATTGCCGCGGATCGCGCAGCTCGCGGCGGCAGCTTCGTCGAAACAGCGTCTCTCATACGTTCCGCGAGCGCCTTGGGCTTCCGGCCGGATGCGTTTAACTACGCTACCGGTTTCCGCGTGGCCAGAACTTATCATTGAGAAAGCAAGCTGCCAAAACCAGAAACTGAAACCTTCCTCTATCCGTCGGCCGATGTGTTTCCGCTTCTTGGAACGGCTCACGTTCGTCAGTATCTAACTCGGGTATTTCACGAGCGATCGGCTGCCGAGTCTGCCAACATGTGAACCGTCAGTGGGACGGTTCATCGATCCAACTTTGCCTCGGTTCGGCAAGAAAAACTCGGACACTCTTGGCAAGCTCCTCGGCCAACTCAGGGCGTTCAGCCAGCAAATCATTCGTCTCCCGAGCATCCGTCTCGATGTTGAACAGCTCTCGTGGTTTTCCATCGCGACAAAGGAGTTTCCACGGCCCACGGCGAGCCACTTCGGTAGAGTAGGGTTTTGGTTTGGGATAGTGACGTTGCAGATGCTTGTAGAGGTCGAGCTGCCAGAAAAGAGTGCCCCGTTGCACTTCGTCAACTGGCCTGTCGTCCAGAATATGTGGCAACAGGTTGATTCCATCGATCGCCAGATCGCGTGGAAGTTGAACGCGAGCCGCAGCACAGAACGTAGGCAATATGTCGTTTGTGTGCGCCAACGTATTGGATGATCTTCCGGCGGAAATCCGCTTTGGCCAGTTGACGATCATGGGGACGCGGATACCCCCTTCGTGCAAGTCGGTTTTTCCACCTTTGAGACGGCCGATCCCGCCCTCGTAAGCCGCACCGTTGTCCGAGGTAAACAAGATCAGCGTGTTCTCGCGGATTCCCAGTTGTTCCAAGGTGGCGACAATCTGGCCTACCTTGGCATCCATCTGCTCGACCATCGATCGAAAACGGTGTTGGTCATCGGTGATATGCCGTTGCGCGGTTCGGGACCAATGGGGCTCCGGAGCTGGCTCGTAGGGCATGTGCGGAACGAGCCACCACACGTTAATGAAAAACGGTCGGTTGGTCTTTTGGAATCGACGAATCAAAGCCATCGTTTCATCGCCATTGATGTCGGTAAAGTGGCGATTGTAGTAGGGGTGATCGGGCCCAACCTGGCGCTCATCACGAATCAGGCACGTACCGCCGTCTCGATACAAACGTCGCGCTCGCCCCAACTTCCCACGTAGCGGCTGTTCTTCGTTCTGGCAGAGATAGTGGTCGAATCCATGTTGCTGAGGGCCGGGGATCGAATGTGCTCGATCCCGAATATGCTTCAAGTGCAGCCCCCCCAGATGCCATTTGCCGACGTGGGCCGTCTGATAGCAGGCCCGTTTCAGCAGTCCAGGAAGTGTCATCACACCCCGCGGCAAATGAGACTCGTCATCAGGAAAATGCCTGTGTATGTCGAACCGCAATGGATAACGCCCCGTCAAAACAGATGCACGCGTCGGCGTGCAGACTGCCGAAGCAGCATAGAACTGCGTGAACTTCATGCCACCCTGGGCCAGCTTGTCGATATGCGGGGTACGGACGGCCTCGCTGCCAAACGCTGAGAGATCCGCATAGCCGAGATCGTCGGCCAACAGTAAGATCAAGTTCGGCCGTTCCAAAGCGTTCGTCGTATCCGAGAAACCGAATAGGATAGCGCACGAAATAAGGAGCAATTGTTGTTGCATATCGTGGACTCCAAAAACATGTGGTCAGTATTTTCGCGGCAATCACAACTGGTTATGTTACCATAATCCGGTTTTCCTCACGTCTAACAGAGGCGAATTGCCCTGGTGGAGCACTCAGCATGAAAACACGACTCGTTCTTGCCGCCCTGGCGTCGACTCTCATAGCTGCCACCTCACCGGCGCACAATAAACCAACTCATGCCAACGCTGCGGCTGCCGATAAGCTTATAGAAAAGCAATTCGCGGCATGGGTAAGCAGACTTCCACCTGCGCAATAAGCGTGGGAGCGTGTCTTGCAAGAGAACCTCGGTGGCTTTTACTTTCCCATCCACAAACGTCAGAAAGTTTCCGGCCGAACCAATGCATGGGACTTCGTACAGGACGATCTGAAGCTTCCACACATGCTGCTGACTGAAGATCACATCGTTGAAGAGGACGCGTTGGAATACGCATGAATATCGAACACTGGATTTCGGAGTTGGAGGGCCATGACCCCCGCGGGGCGATCTCGCAATTGGCCGTGATTTCACCCGGATTGGCCCGGCCCGCCGTGCCCGCATTGCTCGGGCTACTCAAGCGAGGCGATCGCATTCTAGGATACGAAGCCGCCAGACTGGCAATCCACATCGGGCCCGATCGCGCCGACGAAATCCGCGTGATCCTTCAGTTTCTACTTGCAACCAAGCCTTGTGGTTGGATGTTGCCAGAGGTGGCCTTCGCCTTTGAGCGGCTTGCATGTCAGGCCGAAGAGACGGTCGAGTTGCTTGGCCAGGCACTTGCCTATCCGCACTTTCGGATCCGCGTCGCCGCCGCACGTGGATTGGCGAGTATGGGATCACTACTGGAGTTCGTCGAAGTCCCATTGCTGCGTGCAATGGAGGATCGATGC
This sequence comes from Planctomycetota bacterium, assembly GCA_024274855.1. Lineage (GTDB taxonomy): Bacteria > Planctomycetota > Planctomycetia > Pirellulales > Pirellulaceae > JAJSAJ01. The sequence goes on from JAJSAJ010000948.1 coordinate 31,781, forward strand.
AACTGCGTAACACAAACGGTCACTGAGACATTACGAATCAATCAACAATCGCTTTCGCCACGACTCGAAGCGGCCCTGGCCAAACAGATTCCAGCCAGCTTGACTTCGGAGGAACGTAACGCATCCGAGGAACTGGAACACGCAGTCTGGCGGCCGCGAGCAAATCGCCTCAATGGGCTCGGTGATGACGGCGAAGATGCTGTCTTCTTTCTGCGACGGCTGACAGCTGATGAACGACATCTGTCGGATGCCGCACTGTTGGAACTACTTCTCGCAAGTCATGGCCTGCCAACTACGGCCTCCTCGATCAGCGAAATCAAGACGGACATTACTCAACTTGTCCTGGCCAAATTGCTGCACCCAATATTCTCTCCTGATCCGGTTACAGAGCAACCAGTCAATGTCTTGCTAAGGCAGTTTTTCGAGTTTTTAGACGACAACGTGCGCGTCTACTCGAACGCCACAGTCAGGAACAACACGATCCATTGTTTTCAACCCGTATCGTGCTGCCTGATTGATGCCGGGCTTATTTGGACGGACGATATTCGAGTCGGCATGTTCTGGATTGCGGACGAGGACTGAAGAACATCCATAACTCTTCTGATACTGCTATTCGGAAGGCTTTGAAAGACCGCATAATGCATACTTTCCAGGACTACCTGAGATCAGAGGGAAATCCGCTGTTTGTAAGCTGGGGAACGCACGAGGGAATTCGCGGTGCCACTTGGATCGAAATGCATGCCGATGGAATAGTGACCAAGAGGTGTTACATCCCGAACACGAAGGCGACCACAAGTTCACGAAGGCTCGGGACCGTACCACCGGTGCGATTCCGGCAGTTGGTTTCTCGACTTTCCCGGATCCGATTCGAAGAGATCTGTTCGCCCCCCTCCCCTTCCCCCTCAGTCAGCAGCATTTCGTTGGAGTCCATCTGGGACGGAGCACGCTGGGAGTTCCTCCAACAAGAACCGCTCGTCAAAAGGCAGACCACCGCCGGAGGCAACGGACGACCGACAGAAGGTTCGCCATCTCCCCAACGTCTCCCACGGCCGCACCCCGAGTAGCGTGTGACAAGCTCGCTCGACCAACGTATCCAATGAGTACGCACCTACCGCAAGACCGGCGCACCAGAGTCTGATCCCATCCCCACGCATGCGTGCATGGTCCGTACAGC
>JAJSAJ010000084.1 GCA_024274855.1 Planctomycetota bacterium
ACGACATTTGGCGTGATGATGACTCCGGCATTGGTCATTGACGGCGAAGTGAAAGTCGTTGGCAAAGTGCCGTCACCGGAGGAAATCAAACAATTGCTGGTCTGACAGGGCAGGGTGTGCCCGAGCTCGCCATAAAGCGGCTCCCATTCACACTCGAACTAACGGCGAGCACCGACACACCAGGACAAGACGCCACCGGGAGAGCCAAAATGGAATTGAAGAACGCTGTCGCGATCTGCTTGATTTCGTTTTTTTCCGCCACACTAGTCGTGTTGATCGCTCGGGCGTTGGACATCCAGGCTGCATCGCGTCTGGAACCCCAACTGACACGCATTGCGGACCAATTGGAAGCAATTCGCAAACATGGTGGCATCGCGTCCCCGTCTGGCGGCAGCGAGGCAAGCGATACGATCGCCGACGGCCTGATCGTCTATTATTTCCACAGCAACATCCGTTGTCCCACGTGCCGGGCGATCGAATCGCAATCGCACGAGGTCGTGCAAACCGACTTCGACTCGCTGGTCAAAAAGGGAGATATCACCTGGAAAGTCCTCAATTACGAACAGGTCGATGGCCAGGATTTGGCAAAGAAGTTCGAGGTCCAGATGCCGGTCGTCGTGATTGTCCGAATGCAGGCCGGAGAAATCGAAGACTGGCGACGACTCGACAAAGTATGGGCCCTGGTCAATGACAAACCGGCTTTCGCGAAGTATGTGCGCGATGCGATCGAGCAAATGCGCACGCCGTCGAAAACTCCGGACAGTTCGGCGCCCAGCGCCAACGCGCCGCAGATCCCGTTGCCGAGTCCGGATATCCCGGTTCCGTAACGGTTCACTGGCTCTAGCAGCCCGCCACAAAACGGGGCGGCTCTTGCCCTCATGTACTCTCCACTCCAAGAACAAAGGAAAGGCATCATGAAACACCTTACCAGCATGCTGATGGTCGCAGTCACTGCCGCCCTTCTCAGTACAATGGCCCCACGCCCCGTATCGGCCGCCCCTGTTGGCGCCGCCCCTGTTGCGGCCGACCGTGTTGCGGCCGACCGTGTTGTCGTCATGTACTTTCACCGTACACAACGGTGTCCCACCTGTATGAAAATGGGTGCCTTCGCGGAAGAGGCGACCAAGACGGCTTTTGCCGAACAGTTGAAAAAAGGCGATGTTCAGTTTTTCCTCATTGACTTTCAAGACAAGAAGAACGCGGCGTTGACAAAAGGCTATCGCATCACCGGCCCGACTCTGATTGTCGCCAAGATTGTGAACAACAAGGTTGCCGAATTCACGAACCTGGAAGAAATCTGGATGAAAGTCCGAGACAAAAACAGTTTTCTGAAATATGTGCAAACCCAGACTACAACCTATTTGCAACAGCTCCGCAAGAAATCAGACACGAAATAGCCGCTACGACCTCCGGGAACTTTTTATCGGCGCACCCCGCGATTCGTGACATCCCGCACGCGGTGCAGGATGTGGACATCCGACTGCGAGGCATTCGATGGGAACTTATTTGATTTACACGGCGGCGGCGCTCTATCTGGGCGTGTTAACGTCAATCAGCCCCTGTCCACTTGCGACGAATATCGCGGCAATCTCTTACATTGGCCGGAAGGTCGAGCAGTCACGTGCCGTGCTCCACGCCGGATTGCTCTACACACTCGGCCGCTGTTTCCTGTACCTTTGCCTGGCAATGCTGTTGGCAACAACGGCCCTTTCAATCCCCGCGGTCTCCCTGTTCTTGCAGCGGTACATGCACTTGTTGCTCGGGCCCGTGTTCTTGATTCTGGGCATCTTTCTAGCCGGTTTGATCGTTGTGACCACAGGCGGCACGATGCTCAGCCCACGGATGCAGCAACGCATCGACGCGATGGGCATCTGGGGCGCATTTCCGCTAGGGGTCTTCTTTGCCATCTCGTTCTGTCCCACATCAGCCACTTGGTTCTTTGGCCTGCTGACCCTGATCATGGGTGCCGAAGCGGGAGCGATTACCGGCATCTTGGCGAACATCGGAATCACCTTGCCGACCTGGGCGTTACCGGGCGGCACGATCGTACTGCCACTGATTTATGGCATCGTAACAGCAGTCCCAGTACTGATCGTTGCGTTTCTGTTGGCCTACAGCGCCAAATCGGTCGGTGCAACATACAACGTCCTGTCCAAGGTGGAATGGTGGTCCAGGCAAGTCACAGGATGGATTTTTATCTTACTCGGCATGTGGTTTTCCCTGACTAGCATCTTCGAAGTCTTTTAGTTTATCGTGTACCCGCACCGGCTCTCCACACCGCGTTCCCAAAAGAAGCCACCTGCTCCCGTTGGTCGCTAAACTTGCCTCAAAACGATCAACTTCTGCGCAGCAAGCCTACTAAATAGAACCGCGAACAGGACAAGGCTCGCCGACGCGAACGAGGCTCTTAGCGCGCTTAGGTTCTGGCACACATGCCCCGGGCGCGTATGCTGAAAGTCGGACGACTTGGCAAACCAATTTCGCTTATCGAGACGCGACATCTGCTTGTGGTTGGAGCGAAAACGCGGCGGTATGTGTGCGCACGTGCAGTTCTTCGCGCCGGACCGGAACTTCTCGTGGTGCGGTAATTCCCAGACGGACGCGATTGCCGCTGATTGCCAGAATTGTTATCTCAATCCCCTCACCAATGATTATCCGCTGCCGCGATTTTCTACTGAGTACTAACATGTCAATCTAACTCCTTCTCGGTCAACGTAATTGCGACGTCTATTAGCGGCGCATGTGAATACGACGGAACCGGAACGCCACGAGAGATGTGGCAACCGGCGGTACGACGAGCACCGTGACGAGAAGTGAATCAAAGCAGAAAGCGGCACAAAGCCGCGCAGCGGTGGCGTGTCACCAAGGAATCGAGCGTTCCGTGAGCCAACGGGCTCACATTGCGGGTCGATTCGCTTGCGATGAAAAGTTCTTTGACACAGGGGAGCTTGGGCGTCTCATTGTCTTCGCAAAAATCAGTACGTGGCCTGTTAAGACAGTACCGCGTCCCTCGTAATTCTTCGCATTGGCAATTGCTATTATGGCCGCCGGTCGGTTTCTCCTGGCCGGCACAGCATGAGCCAGTCACTGTCCACGCCGCTGCAGTTCGATGGTTCTTGCAACAAGAGCAAGAACAAACCATTTGCATTGGTTGTGCTGCAACCAATACAAATGCCACGAACAGCAGGTGAAATTTGCGAAAGTAATGATGTTTCATCGTGACAACATGTGGAAAGACTATTGATTCTCTCTTGAACGGACCATTGCCACGGGCATTCTTTTCCGTATGCGGAATCGGGTCAATACCAGTTTTCAGCGAGTTTCTCTTTTCTCTCGAGTGCGTCATCGCGGCCTCCAAGGCCGGTATATCCTCTCCTGAGCAGGCGTTGAACGAACGTGGCCGATGCCCCCCCTTTGGGCTCGGTCATTGAAAGACAATGCCCGTCAAACGGCCACATGCCGAGTCCGTGTGGAGTGGGCCCACATCAAGACCGGCAGGAGTCGCCAAAGAAACGTTCTGACTGGTGAAACGGGCCTTCCTACGAATTGCGAGGATTCTTTGAGGGTCAGGTTTTGGCGACCAGCCCACAATTTGGCCGAACAGTCACTTTTTCTTGGAAAACCACGAAGAAATCCCCCCAAGCTGACATCTATTACATGCAGAACAGAAGCGGAGCCCAAGGTGCTGGCCCCGCGACCCAATGCCCCTTTTTACAGGAGTCTACCGTCGCATGTCGAGAATCTCTCTCTTTTTAACCGTTCTAGCCGTTTTCACCATGGCTGGACTCTATGGCTGTAACTCAAAGCCCTCGAGCACCTCAACTGGCGGTACGACCCCCGCAGTATCTGATGAGGACCAACACGACGAGCATGACGAGCATGCGGACCATGATCACGATCATGGCGACAAGGACCAACACGATACGGCCAGTTCGGGTGGTGGTGAAAACTCAGATATGCAGAAGATGCATGAAGCGCTCGCCAAGTTGCCCGAGGCTGATCGCGCATCGGCCGAGAAGCAGCATTTCTGCCCGGTCACTGGCGAAATGCTTGGCCTCATGGGGCCCCCGATCAAAGTCGACGTGAAAGGACAGGTAGTCTGGCTCTGCTGTGAAGGCTGCAAGAAGGAGCTCCTGAAAGATCCAGAAAAGTACCTTGCCAAGCTGAACAAAAAGTAACAGGAGTCTGGCGCGTCACGGGGCAAGCTCGTGGCGTAAACGCAGTATACGGCATGTCCCCACCGACAGAATAACGGAGTTGTCCGATCCACTTCTCGAGTCCGCAACCGGAGGTGGACAGGTGGTTGATCCTCGAAACGGGGTTAAGCCATGGTGGGGCACGTCCGCTGCGTCACCGAGCTTGCCCCCCAAAACCGTCGCCGTTCGTATTCAAGTATTTTGTTCGCATTGTAACTGATTTACGAATCCACTCCGACGCGTTTGCACTGGAATGGTCATTAGTTCAACGCACCTCATGTGTTTTGTTTTGGAGGGTTTGATGATGTCATTGAAATCTGCGTCATTTGAGTTCGTTTCCATGGCCTTGTTGGCTGTACTATACTTTGCGCCTTTGGCGAGCAACGCCGCGAACCCGGTCAAGCGAGTGGCTGGTGCGGCCGAATCGAACGTTGAGTTGTTCAGAGCCATGGATAGAGGCGACATCGACGTGCAGTTCATTCCCAAGAGCTCGCGATCAGGCAACGTCCTCATTAAGAACAATACCAACAAACCGCTGTCCATAAAGCTACCCGCGGCATTTGCCGGTATCCCGGTACTCGCCCAATTCGGTGGTGGCGGTTTCGGCGGCGGTGGTGGCCTCGGCGGTGGCGGCCTGGGCGGCGGCGGCCTGGGCGGCGGCGGTCTCGGCGGCGGCGGCGGTGGCCAGGGCGTTGGCGGTGGTTTTGGTGGTGGCGGTGGCGGCCTGGGCGGCGGTGGTTTTGGTGGCGGCGGTGGCGGCCTGGGCGGTGGCGGCGGGGTCTTCAACGTCGCACCGGAGAAAGTCCGCAAGATCAAAGTCAACCTGGTTTGTCTAGAACACGGAAAAGACGATCCCACACCACGTATGCAATATAAACTCGTTCCCATCAAGTCCTTCACCGAAGACCAACGCGTCATCGATTTGTGCAGTTTGCTCGGCCGCGGGGCGATCCCCCAGAACGCCGCACAAGCTGCCGCCTGGCATCTGGCAAACGGCCTGAGTTGGGATGAATTGGCACTCAAGAACAGGGTAAAGACGCGTTTCCAGACCGTTCGGTACTTCAACACTTCCGAACTGACCTTCGCAAAGCGTCTTGTTGCCGCAGTTGACCGTCGCGCAAACAGCCTCGCATCGCGAACCGAGACAAGCCTGGCCGATTGACCCCCAGGGGCTGACAACCTTCGGAGGGACCAGTAACAAGCGAGCACATCGGAAACCCATGCTTGGGGAGGATCGTACGATGGCGACCATGGATATGGTAAGGTCGACTCGGAATAGTCGACAACCTCGTGGCATTTCACGGTGGCAACGCGTCCAAACGTCAGGAAGTTCGGTATCGCTTCGCGCCGGCATCGTAGCGATTATGGCATTGTGGTTCCCCCAGTCAGGCATGTTGAGCACGGTCCACGAAAGGGCCTTGGCCGATGAGCCAAGTGTTGCCCTAGCGCCGTCCTTAATGGATGGGAACGCGAAAAGAAGTACGGAAACGATCCATCATGCCATCGCTGCGTCTGCCGCTCGGACACCCTCCGGAACCGAACGCAATGACCCGCGATTATCCACGCTCGCCTCGACATCGGTTGCCGCAATGCGGCTGACACTCCCACCGCTACCGACCTCGCCACACTCGATCGCGACCAGGATGCCGCTTCGCGCGTCGTCGTACAAGGAAGTTGGCGACATGCTGGCGATCAGAGTGCAAAAGCGATTGCAGAAAAGTGATATGCTCGTCATATGGTTACTGGATACGTCCCAGAGTCTTGCTGATAAGAGAGATCAACTGAATGTTGGCTTGACGTCCTACTTTCAGCATTTTCCTCGCAGGCCGGAAACTTCACACAGAATGCTCAATGCTATTGTGACCTTTGGGGCGAAGATGAAAGAAAGGGTCGCCCCCACGCAGTCGCACATTCGCATCACGAACGCAATTCACAAACTGCCGACGGATCCGACTGGGACCGAAAACACGTTTGAATCGATCGAGCGATGTGCGATTTCGTATCGTAAAGATCGGCCCAACATCGAACTACTAATCATCGTCTGGACCGACGAGTCCGGTGATGACGCGGCGAAACTGGAGGAAACCATTCAGACATGCCAACTCAACATGGCATCCGTAACGGTTATTGGGCCGATGGCCGTTCTGGGATCCGAGAAGACAACGGAGCCCTTTGTTGATCCGATACTCCGTGAAACACACGAACTGCCGGTTACACGTGGTCCTGATTCCGCGTTGCCAGAGCGAATCGAGCTGGGATATTGGTTTCTGACGCAAGAGCCGGATCATATACAGAATCCTGGTCGTGGCTTTGCAATGTCTCGTTTGCCATCCTGGTTTGGATCGGGCAATCGCGTTTTGGATCACCACACATGCATCGCTGCGACGCAGGTTGATCTTCCAACATGGTACGGAGGCGGCGATCTCACGGGCCTCGTATCAGGTTTCGGGCCATATGCATTGACGCGACTCGCGGCGGAAACAGGCGGTACATACGTCATTCTTACAGACAACGACCATGCAGGTCCGTTCCAGAACCAGGCGTTGCGCGCCTATCTGCCCGACTATCGATCGATCGATGCGTACGTTGGCGACATCGAATCCATGCCGCTGAGGCACGCTGTCATGGAAGCGGTCAAGACGCTTTCCGGAAAGCATGTTGGCTCGCCGCCAACGCTTCTCTTTGGACAGCAATCAGAGACACCACCCTATGGCTTCATGCGAACTTACTACACACCGACGAGATTCGCCAACAAAGTACGAATGATGAGGCGACGGCTGAGAACGGAGGCGAATCGCAAATCTAGGATCGTGGAACAGGCTTTGGCGCACGTCAGCTCCTCCGACACCCTCGAAGTCGGGTTAGACCAAGAATACACAGCCGAGCCATCTCGCCGTTGGAAGGCATGGTATGACCTGACTCGCGGCCGCCTCCTGGCAACAAGCGTCCGGCTCGAAGCCTATCGCAAGACCATCGAGGCTTTGGCCGAACCAGGGTTCCTTGAGCCAGCAACGAATTATGCGGTCCTCGTTCCATCATCACATCTGAGAATAAACTCGACTTATCGGTATCGAGCTGACGAGGCCAAGCGATTGCTACTTCGTTGCGTTCGTCAGAACCCCAACACACCGTGGTCTCTGCTTGCCCAGCGAGAACTCGACTACGCACTCGGACTGGACGTGCGCCAGTTTAAAATAACTCTGGCTGCGATGACGGCCGGCAACTGCAACAAACGGTTGCCGCTGCCGAAGCTGTGAGAATGGGAGGTCAACACCGAATACAACACTCGCCGTTTATCACGTCTTGTCCTTCGGCACGATCGTTACCAACAATGACGAGGGCCGGAACAACCGTGGCCGCCGTTCCAGTAACTGGTGTTGTCACCGACGCGATGCCTTGGACTCATCATTCGACCGTTCCAGCGAGAACGCGGACGCCTGCCATATGCCCAGTTGCCATGCATTTGGGCCGATTGCATCGTCTGCCCCTCCATGGGGACGTGGCCGGGAACTTGACTCGAATCCGTTCCAATTCGGTGGTACTGCCCCCATGCGGGGTATGTAACCTGCGTTCCCGCCCAGACTGCACTTCCGGCGCCCAGAGTCGCCACGACGATTCCGATCATCAACGATTTCATCACAGATCTCCCTCTTGCAAAAACAGTTCAAACACGAAAACAAATGTCCATTGAATCACTTTAAAGCGACAAAGTATGAACCTCCTTTCTCGTCGCTCGCAACCCCGAGAGCACCCCTTGCTGAGACGAGAATCCTTAACCCCCGATGCACGCCGAATAACATCTCTCGCTTCTACGGAAGTTCAGTCGGAGAATCGGGCGCAACTGTTACGCAGTGTTTTTGTTTTTG
>JAJSAJ010000949.1 GCA_024274855.1 Planctomycetota bacterium
ATCTGGGGTCCGTTGCTGGACCGGTTTGGTTCATCTTCGATGGGCCGACGCAGACCGTGGATCATACTTGCTCAATGCTTTATGGCACTGACGATGGCCACCATGATCGTGATCCCGGACCTGACGACCGATTTCGCCGTGCTCGGTTGGATCGTCTTCGTGCACAATATATTCAGCTCGATGCAGGACGTCGCGGTCGACGCGATGGCCGTCGATCTCTTGCCGGAGGGGCAGCGGGGCAAGGCGAACGGCCTGATGTACGGGTCCAGTTATCTGGGAACGGCCGTTGGCGGCGCGGGATTGGGATTCATCTTGGCAGCACAGGGAATCCGAGCGGCCATGCTGGTTCAAGTACTGATCCTATTGGCCATCATGCTGCTGCCTATTTTGATGCGAGAGCGTGCCGGAGAGCGTCTGTTTCCCTGGACAGCGGGCAAGGCCATGCAGACGAAGTCGGCCGAGGCGTGCAGTTCACTGGCTGGCCTGTTCCACAATCTACTGCGGGCATTCTCACTTCGCTCGACGTTGATCGGCGCCGTCCTGGCACTGACCGTCAAGATCGGCATCAGCGTCTCGTGTGCGGTCACCGCCGTCTATTTCATCCAGAAACTGGGATGGAGTCAGACGGAGTATACGAACACGGTGGGTGGGGGCGCGGTGTTGCTCGGACTCGGCGCCTCGATCGTGGGTGGCTTTCTCGCCGATCGCGTGGGAGCCAAGCGGATGGCTATCCTCACCACCGTGGCACTCGGGGCTGTCTGGATCATTTTCGCCCTGCTGTACCCGATCTGGAACCACCGGTGGGTCGGGCTTGCATTTCTCTATTCGCAGGAGCTACTAGGTTCGGCACTCAGTGTCTCGCTGTTTGCTCTGTTTATGGGAATTGCCTGGCCTGTTGTCGCAGCGACGCAATTCACGGCCTACATGGCCCTGATGAACCTATCGAGCACCTTCGGTTCGTGGATCGCAGGTCACCTCGCTGATTTGATGTCTGTCACATGGATGTTTATCCTGCTTGGCGTTTTCCAAGCATCGTTGATCGTCCTGCTGTTTGCGATCGATCCTGATCAGACACGTCGGACGTTGGAATCACGCCAGTCCTAACGCGGGCTTTGCCGCGGAGCAACTGGCGCGTGTTGGAACACTCCCGTGGCCAAAACAGCGTATGACGGTCTTTCGTAGCCGTTCACGCCGCTGGGGTCTGACGCAATTTTCGGCGGAGAAAGCGTTTCTTTACGCGAACACATTTTGTCGCCGAAAATGGGTCTGACCCCTTGGAAGCGAGTCGATTGAGGCTGGGCACGACGTACCATCGCGGGCAATCTGCCACAAGTGCCGAGTGCCTCCGGAAACGCCAAGGGAAGTCGCACGCTTGAAACACGCTTCGGCGAACGGCAAGAAACAGCGTACACGGGGCGACTCTCGTCGCCCCGTCCGCGGCGTCTCACCTATTCGAGCCATTTTCGGGGCGCTGGGTGCAGACAATCAGAAATTTCGGTACATTACACCATGAACGGCACGGAGGCTCGCATGCTTCCGTGCTAAAGTCGCGAAGACAGTTAGTTTGTAGACGAAAGTTGAGCGACCAACGAGAACGAACCAATGGGGCCCTGAGCGGTGGGTCGAAATTGGGCGTAGGTCCTGCCGTCCCGTGCCCGATACGACGTTACAGCCTGTCAGACCCAGGTATTGCAGGATCGTCAACTATTGCCAATGTGTCATCGGTGCCAACATGTGCTTGGCGAACTACTCGAAAAAAGGAGGAACATGATGAACCGGAAGAAACCCTGGTGGCTAGCGGGACTGTTAGCTCTTGCTGTGACCGTAATCGCCCTACCGACAGGGTGCACGCAAGACAAGAAAGCGGCGGTTACACCCGCTCCGACAGCCGGAGACGGTGCCGACGCGGCCAGTACGGCAACGCCGGACAAACCGGCCGACGCGGTTGAAGTTCCGCTCGGGTTGCCGCCACTGCCCGTGCCGAAAGACAACCCGATGACGGCCGACAAAATCGCGCTCGGTAAGCAGCTCTATTTTGATGGACGTCTGAGCAAAGACGGCACGATCTCATGTGCAACCTGCCATGATCCGAAAAAAGGTTGGACGGACCAGAGTCCGACAAGCACGGGAATCAAGGGACAAGTGGGGGGCCGAAATGCACCGACCGTGATCAATGCAGCCTACGCGACAGCTCAGTTTTGGGATGGTCGGGCACCCAGCTTGGAAGCCCAAGCGGTCGGGCCAATTGCAAACCCGATTGAAATGGGGCACACCCTGAAAGACGTCGTGGTCGAGCTGAACAAGATTCCGGCTTACAAAGACCAGTTTCAGAAAGTTTTTGGAACTGACGTGACGGCTGACGGCATCGGAAAAGCGATCGCCGCGTTCGAGCGCACCGTTCTAAGTGGCGACTCGGCCTATGACAAATTCAAGGCTGGGGATAAAAACGCACTCAACGACGCTCAGAAGCATGGGATGGAACTGTTTAACGACGCAGGTTGCTCCACATGTCACGCACCACCAATGTTCAGCAACTATCGCTACTTCAACGCGGGCGTTGGAATGGATGCTGAAAAGCCGGACGAAGGGCTTAAGGACGTAACGAAGAAAGATAAGGACCTTGGAAAGTTCCGAGTGCCTTCGCTTCGCGATGCGGCCGATACGGGACCGTATTTCCACAACGGCAGTGCTAAAACACTAGAAGAAGCCGTTGCATTGATGGGAGCTGGCGGAAAAGACAATCCGAATCTGTCTCTCATGATGAAGGCGGTTCGTAGCGCCAAACTGAAGGACACGGACTTGAAAGACATCGTCGAGTTTATCAAGGCACTGTCCGGAAACTATCCGAAAACGGAACCGCCGAAGCTTCCCTAAGCGGCCGGCGCTACCGTCTGGCTCACATGCGCAACAATCAGCGCCGTCCAGTAAATGGGCGGCGCTGATCGCATTTGTCGGACCAATCAACACGTTCATCGCGGTTCGTTTACAGCCTATTCGTCGCTCCTCTTTGATTACCAACGGCAAGGATCGTTAAGTTTTTGGCGAAGTTCCAGCGACCAACGGGCGCAGGCAAACAGGGCACCGAGCGGTAGCTCGGATTGGGTGGCGGCCCTGCAGCCTTTGGCAGAATATGGCAGCCTTTTGTGATGGAGTTAATCGGTATGACCGTTTCCCGGTACCAAAGAATCGCTGGAGTCACACTAATTTGCGTAACAGTTCTGGTGCTTGAAACGCTCCAAACTCGCGCGGACGAAATGCCGCCTCGGGACAAGCGAGTGAATCTCGCGGCAGGTCGCCCCGTTCTGTTTTCACCCAAGCCAAACTACGCTCTGACCGGCAAGGGGAATACGGATGCGACCGATTTGACCGATGGAAAGACGACGGCACGCAGCGATCGGCGGATCTGGTTCGAATCAGGATCTGTCGGATGGTCGTACGGAGGCCGGTTCAATCTGGCGGTTGACCTGGGCAAAGAGACCGCGATTGGCGAAATTGCCATTCGCCTGCTGGGCGGATCACCCCAAGCAGGTGTTGCGTTCCCGGTTTGGATCGAAGCATTCACAAGCGACGATGGCCGGAATTGGTCCAAAGTTGCCGAGTGTTCACGATGGGGCAAAGGGGACTTTCAGCGATATGATGTGCCACAGGCAGAAGGAAAGACGTGGATCCATTGTTTGCGCATGAAGGATCTCCAGACTCGCGGACGGTGGGTCGGACTGCGGATGTATGGTGGGGGGCTGAGTTGTTCGGACGAACTCTTCGTATTTGGCTCCGACACGCCAACAGCCGATAGCAAGCGGGGCGAGCCGAGCGACTTTACCGTAACGGCGCCGCAGCCATATTTCCACAAACCGATGCTGATGGTCACGTCACGTATGGCAACACCACTGCCGATTGGCCTGGTGACTCCGGAAAAAACCGACGAATCGGGCCCCTTGAAGTTGATGCTGGATGTTCCCGCCGGCATGCAGCTGCTGGGAGGCAAGGTCGGTGGCGTTGAAGTTGCCAAGGCCAAAACGACACCGAGGTCTGGCGGCGGCAAACGATTCCTTTTCTCGGTCGCCAAACCTGGAGTGTCCAAGACGTTCGGACGCATTTATCTGCAGGCGTCCGGATGGTCCGACGGCCAGATGGGGGAACTTGGCTATCGATTCTCGCAGGGAAAATGGAGCAGTCCCGACATGACGGTCCCCGTATGTGCCGTGGTCGTTCCAAAAGCGCCCCGACTGAAACGCATCATGGTCGGATTGGGGTGGTGGAGTGCCTCGGAAACAGCCCAATGGCCAGACGCTTTGGATGCCTGGGAACAACTCGGCTTGAACACCTACCCCCTTCACGCTCATTGGATGAAAACAGGGGACCCGATCTGGAAATCGGTCGAACGGGCTCGACAGCGTGGTTTCTTCATCATGAATATCGACTCGCCGCTGCACCGCATGCTGACTCGACACAAGAAAGATCCGGATATTTACGACCAGATGCAGGACGGTTCCACAGGCTCGCATCTGTGTATCTCGTACCGCGGCCCTTTTTATCAGGAAGAAATACGGCGTTTCGCCCAAGTAATGGCACGTGCTCGACCTGATTTCACATCGTTGGATATCGAGCTATGGGGGTGGCGAGGTCCAGTTGACAGCAAGAAATGTGTGCGGTGCCGAAAAGATTATGAAGATTCCGGTGCGACAGATTGGGACCAATGGCAATGGTCCAAAGGTGATCAGATATGGCATGACCTGGTCGACGCAGCACGAGAGGAAATCAAGAAAACAGGGGGGAACGGCCTGTTCGATATCGG
>JAJSAJ010000950.1 GCA_024274855.1 Planctomycetota bacterium
CGGCAATCGATTCGATCGAAAACCGGTCTACGTCGAGTACCGTAATCAGCGATCCGCCGTCATAGCGAGTGATGGTTCGCTTTTCCCAGGAGACCAGATCGTGGCCTCGGGAGCCTACCAAATGCACTTGACGTTAAAAAATAAATCGGGTGGCGGCGCCGACGCCCACGCTGGACACAACCACTAGGGGCTAGTTCGGAGGAACGAGAGACGAGTCGACTGCAGGCAGGACAACGGTTCGCTTCCAAGGGGTCAGACCCATTTTCGGCGACAAAATACGTTTGCGTAAATGAACGCTTTCTCCGCCGAAAATTGCGTCAGACCCCAGCGGCGTGAACGGCTACGAGAAAAGTCCGTGGATTTCGCGACACGTCTGTATACCACAACACAAACGTTCCCTGACGTTGAGCGATTCGGTCTAACCAGCCAGATGCGTCGAGCGGCTGTTTTCATTTCGTCGAGTACCGCTGAAGGCAGTGGGCGGACATCAGACAAGGACTTTGCCCGTTTCGTCGAGATTGCCTATGGATCGCTGATGGAAGTCGTCTCGCAGGCCACCATCGCTTTGGAGCAATCATTTCTCGATCCTAACGCACACGATGATTTGTACACACGTAACGGTTTAGCCGTCTGTATTTGTATTTGCATTTCGCTGCTGTTTTTTCGGCTGATCGACCCCAACGGCCTTGTGCCGTTGGTGAGCGAGTCTATTGAACTAAGGCCGGCATGTCATGCCGACGGCCGCTCTCTCCCCGCCGCCTTTGGCGGCGGGGAGGGAGCGGAAAAGGGGGGGTCATCACATGCTTTTTAGCTCGAGAGACTTGTTCACCCATGGGACAAGCCCATGGGGGTCCTTCGACCAACGCGCGTTCTCCATTTGGCTAAAGTGTTACGTACACACGATCCGAGGAACTAGCTCGAATGCTTAGCGGCCTGAGGGCATCGTTGCTTGAAAACGCACCTTCCTCAGGTCTGTAACTCACAATCTACCCGACTCTGAACTCTCGACTCTGGCCTCTGGCCCCAGGACTCTGTAACCATGCTCAACGCGATTATCCGCTTTGCATTGCGACAACGGCTACTTGTGATCGCCATCGCGATCTTTTTGGTTCTCTATGGCGGCTGGCAGATTTTCCAGTTGCCGATCGATGTTTTCCCCAATCTCAATCGACCTCGCGTGACGGTGATGACCGAGGCACAGGGGATGGCTCCGGAAGAGGTCGAGACGTTAATTACCATTCCCCTGGAGACAGCGTTGAATGGAGCAACCGGCGTGCAGGCTGTTCGCACCGCGTCCGGTGTTGGGCTTTCCGTGGTCTGGGTCGAGTTCGACTGGGGCACCGATGTCTATAATGACCGTCAAATTGTTGCTGAACGCATCGCATTGGTTGCTGACCGCCTACCCGAGGAAGTAACACCGCAATTGGCTCCGATTTCCTCCGTCATGGGACAGATCATGATCATCGGCATGTGGAGTGATGACGGTGAGACTTCTGCCCTGGAACTGCGAACCCTTGCCGACTGGGTTGTCCGTAAGCGCCTGCTGACCATTCCCGGCGTGTCCCAGGTGTTCGTCATGGGTGGCGACCGGAAGCAATTTCAGGTTCTCGTCGATCCGAGCAAGTTGTTGAAGTTTGGTATCACCTTGAAGGAGGTCAAAGAAGCGGTTGGACAGAGCAATCGCAACGCGACCGGTGGATATGTGGACGAACAAGGTCCCAACGAGCTGTTGGTCCGCAGCTTGGGACGCATCCAGACAACGCAGGACTTGAAGAACGTCGTTGTCAAGATCCGCGATAACCGATCGGTAATTCTTGGACAAGTTGCTCGAGTGATCGAAGGGGCGCAAGTCAAGCGAGGTAACAGCGCCGCGTTTGTACGAGTCGAGAACGAATCAGCTCCGGACTCCTTCGCCGGCGGCCCAGCCGTCGTGCTGACGATCAACAAGCAGCCTGCCGCCGACACGAGGCTTGTGACCGAACAAATCACAAAAGCACTGGAAGAGCTTGGTGCCTCCTTGCCCGACGATGTGCATATTTACCCCGAGCTCTACCAACAGAAAGTGTTTATCGACCTGGCAATTGAAAATGTCGCAGAGGCATTGCGGGACGGCGGCATCCTGGTTGTGATCATTCTGTTTATCTTCCTTTTGAACTTCCGTACTACCTTCATCACGCTCACTGCCATTCCATTGTCCATTGTCATCACCGGCCTGGTTTTCAAGTGGTTCGACGTTTCGATCAACACGATGACGCTGGGTGGATTGGCCGTGGCCATTGGCGAGTTGGTCGATGACGCGATTGTCGGTGTCGAAAACGTCTTCCGCCGCCTCCGGGAAAACGCGCACAGCGACCACCCTCAGCCCGCATTGGCGGTCGTGTATAGGGCTAGTGCCGAGGTACGAAACCCGATCGTCTTTGGCACGCTCATCGTAGTCCTGGTATTCTTGCCCGTGTTCGCTTTGAGCGGAATGGAAGGACTACTCTTCACGCCCGTCGGCGTTGCCTACATCGTCTCGATCCTTTCATCGCTACTGGTTTCATTGACGGTCACACCCGTCCTGTCTTACTGGCTCCTGGCAAACGCCCGATTCATTAGCCACGAGAAGGAGGGAATCGTACTTCGCGGCCTCAAGAAGATGGCTGGTTGGGCCATTGGAACAAGTCTGCGAATACCGCTGCCGATGCTGATTACCGCAACAATAGCGGTCGCCATCGCCACCTTCGCCATCCTGCAGAAAGAGAACGATTTCCTGCCCCCGTTCAACTAAGGGGCCGTCCAAATCAATGTCGTTTTGCCGCCAGGCACGTCGCTTGCTACCTCGCAGAATATCGCGAGGAAAGTGGAAGATCGCCTTAAGAAAGTCGAGGATCTGCAGGCGTTTGTGCGAAAAACGGGACTAGCCGAACTGGATGAACACGCCGTGACCGTTAATATCTCGGAAATCATCGCCAGCTTTGATCCGCACACGGCACGGAGTCGAGAAGACATCCTGGAAGATCTCCGAGAAGCTCTGGCCGATATTCCGGGGATTGTCACCAGTGTCGAACAACCGCTGGCACATCTCATCTCGCACATGCTGTCCGGTGTCAAAGCCCAAGTCGGCATCAAACTTTACGGCGACAACCTGGACATCCTGCGTGCAAAAGCCAAGGAGATTAAACAGGCTATTGCCAACGTCGAGGGCGTGACGGACCTGCAAGTTGAGCCCCAAATCGATATACCGCAACTTCGGATCGAAATCAACGGCGAGAAACTCAAGACGTTTGGGCTCACTCGCGAGGATATCAACGAATTTGTAGAGACGTCAATGAATGGCGTCGTCGTTTCCGAAGTGCTGTTGGGTGAACGCACGTTCGACTTGCTTGTGCGACTGGACGAACCCTTCCGCGAAGATCTGGAAGCGGTCAAGCGACTTTCGATTAACTTGCCTAACGGCGGAACAGCCATGTTGGAGTCGGTCGCCGATATCTACGTCGATGTCGGCCCGAATACGATCAATCGCGAAAACGTGCGACGCCGTATCATTATCCAGTGCAACACGGCCGGACGCGGGTTGGTCGATGTTGTTCACGACATTCAGGCCCGAGTAAAGCCAATCGAAAAGTCATTGCCTACCGGATATTTTGTTTCTTTTGAAGGGCAGTTCGAAAGCCAACAGTCAGCATCCCGAGTGATTGCTATTCTGTTTGCACTATCACTACTTGGAGTGTTCCTGGTGCTCTACACCATGTTTCGTTCCACGAACCTGGCCGTGCAGGTAATGATCGCTTTGCCCATGGCGTTTATCGGGTCCGTGGCCGCGCTCTATCTGACCGACCAGACACTCACCGTGGCTGCCATGGTCGGGTTTATCTCGCTTTGCGGCATCGCTTCGCGAAATGGAATCCTCTTGATTAACCACTATTTACATCTTGTCCAGCACGAAGGAGAGACGTGGTCGCGCGCGATGATTGTTCGAGCCGGACAAGAACGCCTGGCTCCCGTATTGATGACGGCCCTGACATCCGGAATCGGCCTGGTTCCATTGGCCATGGCTTCCGGTGAGCCGGGTAAGGAAATCCTCTATCCGGTAGCCACGGTCATTATCGGCGGCTTGATCAGCAGCACCGCGTTGGAGTTCCTCGTGCGGCCTGCCTTGTTCTGGAAATTTGGCATGCGAGCCGCCCAGAGAGTTGTCGAGGAAAGTAAGCAAGATATCGTGTTGGAGGAATAAGACGCCGCTGGGGTCTGACGCAATTTTCGGCGGAGACAGCGTTTCTTTACGCGAACGCATTTTGTCGCCGAAAATGGGGCTGACCCCTTGGAAGCGAACCGGCGGCCTACATTCCGTGAACGGTTACAAGATATCGCTGCCCCGGAACATTCCTGATATGGGGTGGCTTTCATAATCGGTTGCGTGAAAATCTATACGAACGCGGACTTCGCCTGCAACCCAAGTGGCGAAGCCACGGCCTGTATTGTCGAACGGACGCCCACGTCCGTTCATTCGACGGACCTGGAGGTCCGTCGGACAAGATGCGCGCACGGCGCGCGCATCCTACGAACGAAGACTCTAATGCATGGGAGTGACTCGGATGCGTACGACCTTTTTCTCACTTTGTCTGATCGCAATGGCAACTTTGACATTCACTTTTGTGGGATGCGGACAGAATTCGTCGAAGAAACCGGTGGCCAGCGATACTGGCACATCGTCCTCGCACGACGGCGACGCGGACCACGATGATCATGCCGGACACGATCATGGTGACGATGCGGAACATGATCATCCAAAGGAAGGCCCGCACGGCGGACACCTGATTGAACTCGGGGACGAAGAATATCACGCCGAGCTTCTGCACAATGAAAAAAAGCACACGGTCACGGTCTATCTGCTCGATGGACCGGCAAAACAAGCGGTTGCTATTCCAACAACAGAAATCACCATTCAGCTGTTCGAAAATGGACAATTCGTAAAGTACACATTGAAGGCTGTACGACAGCCAGAAGACCCGGCAGACGCGGCGTCACGATTCGAAATCACGGATGCGGCTCTTTGCGATGCGATGTCTCATGAGAACAAAACTCGCGGACGCCTGCAGTTAACCATCAAAGGCAAACCGTACACAGGCACGATCCAACACACCAGCCATGGGCAACATGACCACGACGGCGATGACCATGCCGGAGACGACCACGCTGGCCACCAGCACTAGCCCGGATTATTCGCCCGTGTTTCCACTATCAGTGTAACCATGGACGCTGCAGCGGCTTACACGCATATTGCCCGAAACACCGCGCACTGGAGCGGTGAACGGTTCGCACGCTGGGTGGGAAGCGGGGGTGAGGTGCCGAATAGGGAATCAAGATGAACCGTCTCGGTTGTGTTCAGGGAGTAAGGATTCGCCAATCAATAACCTGTCGCACAAGTCCCGAACCCCCATGAGCTCGTCTCATGGGGGAAGCCGTCTCGCAGCTAAAAGGCCATGGCGGACCGGAAAGCTCGCGTCGTCCCCAATAAGAGCGACAGTAATTGATACGCCGCCCCTAAGGCCAATAATCAGCATGTGCCACGGCAATCTTTGCAAGCACGGCTCAGGCGGTGATCGCAATCCGGTCCAGCAGCAGGCAAACAGGTTCCGGCTGCAGTTCCAAACCTCTTGTAGCGTCCTGGATTACGCCATCTCCCGCTCGGCAAGCGGGACCTACCTGGACCACGTTACGATCAAGGCCCACGACTCACGATTTCTGTCTGCCGGTTTTTGCGGTGGCGATCGATTTCACAATGATCGCGATCAATTCGTCGCGCTCATCGAGTGACGGCGACAGTCAGCACCTGACGGCAGCAGCTCGGCACATGTGATCAACTCGAGCCAACATTGCGACGCGCGCAACTCTTTTTGGCAGATCTGCATCTTGTGGATGAAGTCCTTCTTACTTTCGGAGCCACGAGCCTCCGCATAGTTTAGAGCGGGAGCTTTCGAGTGACCATGTTGCTCTTAGCTCAATAGACTCGCTCACCAACGGCACAAGGCCGTTGGGGTCGATCAATCGCCACTTACCCCCGAGTGCCTCAGGTGACAAGGCTACTTGGGTTGCTGCACTGTCGCGGGCGTTGGAGATTCTTCCGACAACTCGGAATCCACCACTGTCATATCGGGGGTGCCATGTTGCTGAAAATACAGGGACGCACCTGGCGTCGGGCAATGACAACCCTCGTAAGACACATACGGCAGGGGCTGTGGTGTGCAATAGAGGTAAGGGACACAATCCCCCTCATAATCGTGATATGCGGCCGCGCAGCCGGACATGGAAAGCATCAATGTGACGCCAAGCAGTTTCCATATTGGCGATGGTTTATTCTTCAACATGATCGATTTCCTTCGATTCCGGAGGCGGGGCGTCGCAATTCGATGCCAACGTCTTTCAGTTTGGATCATGGGTAGGTGAATGACCGGGTTCTAACTACGGCTGTGCCGGCAACGCTTCGGGAACCGGAAGACCGTTTGGGGCTGGAGGGGCATCCGGGCCCCGCTCAGTGGGCACTTCCGTCTGAAGCTGGCCACCGACAACTCGCTCCAATGTTGCCAGCGTCTGTTGCAGCTGCGATTCAAGGCGATGATAGGCAATTCGGAAACGCAAGAGCCGCTGCCAGTTATCGATTAGCTGCAAAAAGTCCACTTCACCAACCTGATAGGCTGACTCGGAAACTTCCAGCGGCTGCTCGGACTTGGGAATGATATCGTCCCGAAACAGCTTGACCAGGTCGTACTGGCTGATGGCCTGTACATACAGATCCTTGACCGATTCCGCAGTGCGATCTCGCAACGAATCGTACTGCCTGGTGCTGGCGACCACGCGGGACTCAGCCTCGCGAACGCCGGCTTCCAGTCGTTTGCGATAGATCGGAAGATTGACGGAAAACCCCAACAGTAAAGGGTCCTCGCCGGTCGAGACCGGACTGAGTCCAGCGGCCGAAGTACCAATCCACGTCATTCCCGCTGTCAGGTCCGGGAAGAAATCGAGCCTTGCCAAATCGACCTTGTGACGATTGCTTTGCACGGCTGCCAATTGTGCGTGCAACTCGGGCTGCTGCGCAATTGCCTGCTCGTAAAGACGTTGCAAGTCTTGAGGAATCTGTTGCTCAGGCGCTTGTTCCAACGCGAGAACGGGCGTATTCGGCGAGATATGCAGCAATCTCGCCAACTTCGCCTGCCCGCTGTCGAGTTGCTGTCGAAGGCGGATTAACTGACTGTCAAGATTGGAAACTTCAACTTGTGCACGCAATACATCCTGTTGGCTCGCCTTGCCCGTCCGGTACTTGCTGTCGGCAATACGGACGAAGTCGAGCAGGAGTTTTCGGTTTTCCTCGGTAATACGAGTCGCCTTCTGGATGTAATACAGCTCGTAATACGCCCGCTTAACCTGCTCGATTACGCTCAACTCCACAGAGGCCAGTTGTGCTCGGGCGACGTTCGCATCTGCTTCTGCCGCAGCCGCACGCGTGTCCAGCTTGCCGAACCAGGGAAGTTGCTGACTTGCCGTCAGCGCTAGTTCCTGCTGCCCGGCAGCCGTCTGAACGGGCTCGGGAAATACGGTCATTCCCAACATCGGATCGCGAAGGCTAGCCGCCTGAGGTACTCGATAGGCCGCCGCATCAACTTTCTTCCGAGCGACTTCGATATCTGGATTTTGCGATAGCGCGTACGAAATATAGACGTCGACCGGCTGCGGGCCGCCTAGATCGGCCGCACCAGGTGGAACAGCCTCGGCCGCGAAATCCGTGGCGACCGAATGTGATACCTGATTCACGGAGCTCACATAGTCCGAAGTAAGGATCTCGCGGTGTGATCTGCAGCCCACGGTGGCGAATGCAATGACGACAATTCCCAGCCCGCATGCAAACCAACACGCAGACCGCTGAGGGCCGGCCGATGCGACGCCAAATGAAAGTGTCTGGAAAAAGGTCTTCTTCGTGCGTGGGGAGAAACGCATTGCAACGATCCTATCCATCTATGTTCTGAACAGAGGTAATCCTCTTTGAATATCGTCGATATCATCATGCCCGATACACACCATCTGATCCGCTCAGTCGTTTCAGGCGACCTCGGAATCCGCGCCTTCCGCATAACCCGTAAAGTCACCGCAGACCCACCATCTCTCCGTACCGCATCTACGCTGCAACAGTGGCGAAAGGGCCTTGATCGTAACGTGGTCCGGGTAGGTCCCGCTTGCCGAGCGGGACATGGCGTAATCCAGGACGCTACAAGAGGTTTGGAACTGCAGCCGGAACCTGTTTGCCTGCTGCTGGAACGGA
>JAJSAJ010000951.1 GCA_024274855.1 Planctomycetota bacterium
CGCTGCTGTTTTTTCGGCTGATCGACCCCAACGGCCTTGTGCCGTTGGTGAGCGAGTCTATTGAGCTAAGGCCGGCATGTCATGCCGACGGCCGCTCCCTCCCCGCCGCCAAAGGCGGCGGGGAGGGAGCGGAAAGGGGGGCATCACATCCTTTTTAGCTCGAGAGACTTATTCACCCATGGGACAAGCCCATGGGGGTCCTTCGACCAACGTGCGTTTTCCATTTGGCTAAAGTGTTACCAAAGACTTAACGTAGCCGTTCACGCCGCTGGGGTCTGACGCAATTTTCGGCGGAGACAGCGTTTCTTTGCACGAACGCATTTTGTCGCCGAAAATGGGTCTGACCCCTTGGAACCGAACCGGCGGCCTACAGACCGTGAACGGTTACGACTTAACGATGTTCGAGCTTAGTTACACAAACGGCAAAACCAACGGTCTTTCCGGAATATTGCACGAACCAATCGCACACCAGACAGTCTTACAGGCAGGAGCGAAGCGGCCGACTCGGACTGAGGTTTTGGCCGATTCTGGAGAGGTCGTTGAGCCGAACAACGAATCGCCCGTCCAACCAGGTGGGTGAGTACCGATCAAGACGCGGATGCCAAACGGCCAGGCGGCTGCCTGCAAAGCAGTATTGCGTGGGTTCGACTCCCACCCGTGTCTCTTAGCAAAGAAGCTACAAGCAAGGTTTGACAGGGCTGGGCCAGCGGCACACGGTGCCCCACTTAACCGGTTGGCATCGCGTGTTCCGTGAATGGGTTGTTACGAAGGCGCTGCAAGACCGCCACAAGGTTAGCTCAGTGGAAAGAGCACCAGGCTTTGCGTCTGGCTGTCACGGGTTCGATTCCCGTACCAAACCGCAGGTTGTTAACCTGCTCTCCCGTGGAAGGGAAGCGACGCGAGAGCGTCACGAAGAAGCCCGAGGGTTGCGAACGGTTGTTTGGTCAGCCTCGCGTGGCTGCACTTGTTTCGACGAGTCGGCTGCGTCGTGGCAACAGATGCCGGCGCTATGCAGTGCGTGGATACCGCCATCACGCACGCCGTATCCGAAGGCTGCGGAAGCCGGATGGCGCGTCTGGCGAGCATTGCTCACGAACGCCTCACCGGTGAAAGCAACTGAAAGGTACAGCGAACTTGACCGCTCAAATAGCACTCCGCGCTCGGATGTGTGACCAGTCGATTCGTTTCGCCGCCCGAGGGTTTTTGTTCAACGAATGGTGAAGGAGATACGACCCGTGTTGTTCATTAAGAGCGTTAAGATCCGCAGCTATGAAGTCGGTTTGTACTTCCGCGACGGTGAATTCCAGCGTCTGCTGACCACCGGTCGGCACTGGCTGTTCAATCCGTTGAGGAAGGTTCGCGTCGATGTGGTCTCGCAGCGAGATCCGTGGCTCAATCACGACAAGCTGGACGTCATCGTTAAGAGTGGCGCGCTGGTCGGTCAGGCCAAGGTCATCGACCTGAAGGACTACGAACGTGCGCTCGTTTGGATCGAAGGTCGTTTCAGTCACGTCCTGCCACCCGGTCTGTATGCGTACTGGACCGGATTTAAGGACGTGCGTGTTGACGTGATCGACGCCCGCGAAGTCCGTTTGCGACACGGTGACCTGAAGACAATTGTCCAGGCACCGTATGCCATCCGGGTACTCGATATCTGCACGGTCGAGCGGCACCACGTTGGTGTGTCATTCCAGGACGGCGACTATGTCGAGACGTTGGCGCCGGGCCAGTATGCGTTCTGGAAGAACGTCGCTGATTCAAAGGTTGTCGAGGTTGACATGCGCGAAAAGACCTTGGATGTGGCGGGACAGGAAATCATGACCGCCGATAAGGTGACCTTGCGCATTAACGCCCTGGTCACGTACCGCATCATCGATGCGTGCAAAGCCGTGATGGCTGTCGACGGCGCACAGCAGTCGCTGTACCGCGAGGCTCAGTTGGCTCTGCGCGCCGTGGTTGGCACCCGTGATTTGGACGCGTTCCTGACCGACAAGGATGCGGTCATTGACGAGCTTCACGAGCAGGTTCGCCAGCGCGCTGACGACTTGGGTCTGAAAGTCGTTTCGGTAGGTGTCCGCGATGTCATTCTGCCGGGCGACATGAAGGATCTGATGAACAAGGTTACCGAGGCCAAGAAGGCGGCCGAGGCGAACCTGATTTCTCGACGTGAGGAGACGGCGGCCATGCGTAGCCAGGCGAACACGGCCAAGCTGCTGGCCGATAACCCGACCCTCATGCGGCTCCGGGAACTGGAAGTCCTGGAACGGGTTGCCACAAGCGGTAACCTGAGCGTCGTGCTGGGCGAAAAAGGCCTGGCCGATCGGGTCGTCAATCTGTTGTA
>JAJSAJ010000952.1 GCA_024274855.1 Planctomycetota bacterium
CTGCTGGCGATGTACAGCGTTGTGCCGGTGGCGACGGGCGTGGTGTAGATGGAATCTCCCATGTTGATCAGTGAGATTGGTTCGTGGGCCTTCGCCGACAGTTCGAAAATGGCCACGTCGCCATCCTCATTGGCCACGTAGACTCGATTGCCGACAACCAGTGGCGAGCCCCAAACGGCCGACATCAGATCGTAGGTCCAGTGCCGTTTGCCGTTCTTGGCATCGAGGCAATGAACCAAGCCATTGAAATCGGCGATGATCAACAGGCCGGCACTGACAACCGGCATACCGATTGCTCGATGCAGCTCTTCTTCGAAAGCAATCTTGCCGTCGCCGTCAGTATCCAGCTGACTGTATTCCCAGACGAGTGCGGAATTGGGGTTGGCGATTGTCGTTTCCCCCTGTTCCGGAATGACCGCCTGAATGCGTCGGGGTGGGATCAGCTTGGAATGGTCGTCCGACTGGACAGCCAGGTTGGGACTGACGTCTCCGCGCCGCGTCGGATCGATGCACCAGAGGTGTCCGGGGCCCTCACCATGTTCAGGATCTTGTCCCATCGCAACGTAGACAAGACCGTTGTGGATGACCGGCGTGGCGATGATGCTGTTGCGTGTTCCGGCACCTCCAGGAATCCATTTCGATTGCTTGGGGTTGCCGTCGAACTTCCAGAGCAGTGTGGGTGCGCCGTTGTGTCCTTGGTCAGCTCGAAAGCTGTACACCCAGCCGTCGCCTGCTCCAAAGATAACCTGGGGCACGCCGCCCAATCGCCCGGCGGCGGGAGAAGACCACTGTCCGTGCAGAATGTTGGTTCCCGGAGATTGGTCGGTCCAATAAACGGCCCCCGAGTTCTTGTTGAGGGCAAGGAAACTGGGAGCATTCGGCGCCGGAATGTGCTTGTGCGTTTCGTCGACTCCGTTGGACGTGCAGACAAACAGAATGTCCCCCACTGCCGTGACGCTGCAACTGCACATGTTGTGTTGGGAAATATGAAACTGTTTCATCATGTCCAGCTGCCAGATGACATCGGCTTCATTCAAGTCTGCCGGTAGAATCTGCTTTTGCACATCGAGCGTCTTCCCGTCGTAAGCCAATCTTGCGGCAATTTGGCTCTTGCCTCTTCGTGCTTGCAGTCTCCATTGCTTGCCGGGTCGGATCACTTCGATTTGAATATGCTGAAGATCGGTCCCCAGGACGTCCGTAAACTTTGCCATGAGCGTTTGTGAGAGACGCCGTTGATCCAGTTGGCCAACGGTTTCGGTGATTTGAGTGTTTGGCTCGTTGATGGGCGGTCGGAGCTTGAATAATCGGCCCCATGGATGTTGTACGGGGCCGTCGTCCTTGCCGTCGTGGAACCCGTTCGTATCAAGACAGACAATCTCGCCTCGATTGTTGACCAGCCAGAGCCGGTCATGTTCAACCAGCGGGGCGCAGCAGATTCCTTGCTGGGGCCAGTCGTGCTCGGCTCCCGTTGGCAGTTTTTCACTGGAGTATTGCCAGAGAAACGATCCGCGGGCCTTGTCGAAACAGAGCAAGCAACCGAGATCGATCGACGGCGGGTATCGTTTCAGGTAGCCGGCGTGGTTGTTCGTGCCAACGTACACTCGGCCATCGGCGATGACAGGTGTTACATAGGTCTGGTCGCCGAGTTGCGCGACCCAGGCGATATTCTCGGCTCCCGTGGCCAGCCAACGGCCGGTCTGTGTGTCGAACTCACCTACGTTCCATTGGATCGGGATGTTTCGGGCCGTGGATACGTTATTTCGGGTCGGGGAGCCTCCCCATTGGAGCCAGTCGGCGTCGGCTGGCGGTTCGGCGCGAACGATCGCGGGCATGAGCATCAGGATGATTGTTATTGCGGCGCAGTTCATTGGATAGGCACGTGGTGGCTTCATGGAATGTCCAGGGGGCAAAAGGGGGGAGCGATCGTCCGCAGCCCCGCAAACAGGGCGGGTGGGCGTCGCCATTGACGGTGTTGCTGTTGACGTTTGTGCCGTGGGCGTCCTCATTTCGTTCGCCGGTCCGAAATCGAGCTGGAGCGGCCGTTTCGTAC
>JAJSAJ010000953.1 GCA_024274855.1 Planctomycetota bacterium
GAAAGCGCCGGGATAAAACCGGTCTGGAGTCGCGAATGAAAGAGTCGTACGAGAAAGGTCTAGCCAACCACTCGGCCCCGAACCCTACGCCGATGGGGGTAACTCCATGGGTGTGGCATGGGCAAGGGGTACACGCAGGCAAGGTATTGAGCTCCGAAATCACCCCTCCCGCGTGCCGACCTGGTTCTGCCCAGGGGAAGGCAACACAGGAAGTGACGCTCATGGCGAGTCACCCCCTGGCGCGGCGGAGTCTGAGACCCTTTGCATGCGTGGAAACTCCAGGCGCGAGAACCGGGAGATCCTGTTGGTTTCCGTCCCGCAACGTGGCAATCGCACAAGCAGGGCGGAACGGTCAGAAAACGTTTCCGACGGTACAGCTGATATGAACGCTAACAGGAAGTCAGATGAGTCCATAGTACCCGCGAATCCAGCGAACAAGGATGCAACTGAAGCATCTGCGGAGTTGGCCGAGGGAAGGGACTCAGCCAAGAGGAACGACGCGCAGCCTGCCTTGCACCGGACACGGGGCCGGAAGAAAGTCAAGTCACGCGGACTGCTCGGCGTGCGCGAAGCTGCCCGCAAGGACAGCACGCTCAAGTTCACAGCCTTGTTGCATCACGTCAACGAAGATTGTTTGACCGAGGCCTTCTACAATTTGAAGAAATCGGCGGCCATTGGAGTTGACGAGATAACGTGGTATGAATATGAGCAGAATGTGAGGGCCAACATTGCGGGCCTTCACGATCGGATTCACCGGGGAGCCTACCGAGCCCAGCCTACCCGTAGAGTTCGGATTCCCAAACCAGATGGTCGGCAGCGACTTCTGGGCATTACCGCGCTGGAAGATAAAATCGTCCAGCAGGCAGTGTTGTGGGTACTCCAGAGCGTCTACGAGCAGGATTTTCTCGGTTTCAGTTATGGCTTCCGGCCTGGTCGCAGCCAGCACAATGCACTTGATGCACTGAGTGTGGCGATTACCAGCAAACGCGTGAACTGGATACTGGACGCCGACATCGAAGGCTTTTTCGATACGATCGATCACGAATGGTTGGTCAAGTTCCTAGAGCATAGAATCGGCGACCGGCGCATTCTTCGACTGATCCGTAAGTGGCTTCGCGCCGGGGTGAGTGAAGAAGGCGAATGGTCAAAAACGGTAGTGGGAACGCCCCAGGGGGCGGTGATTTCACCGTTACTCTCAAATGTGTTCTTACATTACGTATTTGATTTGTGGATTGAGTGGTGGCGAAAGCATCGTTGCCACGGCGACGTAGTGGTTGTACGCTACGCAGACGACTTCGTCATTGGTTTTGAGAACCACAGCGAAGCACTGGCGTGTCTGGATGAACTCCGCGCGCGGTTTGCGAAGTTTGGCTTGAAACTACACGATGGAAAAACGCGTCTGATCGAGTTCGGTCGCTATGCGATCGAACGTCGTCAACGAAGCGGCGAGGGCCGACCGGAAACTTTCGACTTCCTCGGCTTCACACATGTGTGCGCCGAGACTCGTAAGAATGGCTGGTTCACGATCCACCGTCATACGATAGCCAAGCGTATGCGTGCGACACTGCAGGCGATCAAAGTTAAACTACGAAAGCGCATGCACCGACCACTCGGTGAAACGGCTCGATGGCTGCGTAGTGTTGTGCAAGGATGGCTGGGCTACCATGCCGTCCCGAGCAACAGTCAGTGCATCAACCGTTTCGTGAGTGAAGTCACGCGTCTGTGGCTCAAGGTGATACGCCGCCGCAGTCAACGTGGTCGCAGTCGCTGGACATGGGAGCGGATGCAACGCCTTGCGCGAAAACATCTTCCCCGTCCTCGCATTATCCACCCGTATCCCAACCAACGATTTCGCGCTCGACTTGCGGCAGGAGCCGTATGAGGTAGTGCTTCAAGTACGGATCTGTGCGGGGGGCCGCCGGTAACGGCGGTCCCTACCGCGATA
>JAJSAJ010000954.1 GCA_024274855.1 Planctomycetota bacterium
ACAAGATGCGCGCACGGCGCGCGCATCCTACGAACGAAGACTCTAGCGAGGCTGGGCTTCGGACCACTGCGATTCTACCGCTTGAGCCGTGCTGACCAGGACTTCCAGTGTCATATTTATGTAACAGTGACGCAATATAGTCATTACAATATGGATTTGTTATGCGCAACAAACTGACCGTTATCATTCCATGCAAGGACGAGGCACACCAGATCGAAGCTTGCGTGGCCTCGGCACGCAAAGTGGCCGATGAACTGCTTGTCGCCGACTCGGGATCAACCGATCGCACGCTGGATCTCGTTCGCCGGTCCGGACCGACTCGAATCGTTCAACGTGAATATGTCCATTCGGGTGATTTCAAGAACTGGGCCATTCCGCAGGCCAAACACCCCTGGGTCTTGATCCTGGACGCCGACGAACGCATCTCCGACGCTCTCGCCAACGAAATCCAACAAATACTCGACCGTGAACCCGAATATGACGGCTACTGGATCTACCGGCAGAACTATTTCATGGGGCATCGCGTTCGATTCAGCGGCTGGCAACACGATCGCGTCCTGCGCCTGTTCCGACGCGATCTTGGCGTCTATCGGGGCAATACCGATCACGCTGAAGTCGAGGTCAGCAGCGGCAGAGTTAGTCGGCTGAGAAACCGGCTGAAACACTTCACGTTCGGCTCCTACGATGAGTTCTTTTCAAGATTCCAACGATACACGACCTACCAGGCCCGCGCGTGGCACGATCAAGGCCGCGTCGTGCGACGAGTCAAGTTGCTTCTAGCCATGCCGACACGGTTCTTGAGCGCCTACATCCTCCGCCTTGGATTTCTCGACGGACTCGTTGGCTTTCAAGTCTGTATGTTGACCGGATTCTACTCGTTCATGAAGCAAGCACGACTCTGGGAACTGCAACAGACGATCCGCCAGAGGGACCAGGAAACGTCGAACCCCCAATCGGTCGACCAGGGTATCGATCCAAGACCTGCAGCAACGAAACGGACAACGGCAGCATAACTCGGAAGTCGGCTCGGCCCAGTTGCGGCAAGAAGGTACGGTCCGTGACTGGCCAAACCAGCAGAATGCCGCCAGGAACAAGTCATCATCCGTTGTCCACAAGGCCTATCGCACAAGACGGCCTGTCTGGCGAGCGATAACGGCAGCCGACTGACGGCCGCGGATTTCCTGGGAAAAGAGCGGGCTGTCGGCGTAACGCTGGGCCAGCTTGTTCACATGAGCTCGATGCTTCGTCTCTTCGAATGATCCATAGTCGACAAGCAAACCGAGCTGGTATGCCACTTGGTCCGAGTAGCCGGTTATCACCGTGGCCGGGTTCCAGGGAATGCGGCCCGGTTTCAATTTATTGATATGGGCAACGATGTTCGTCGTGCAGTTATTCATCAGGGTGTCGTAGAACTCGGGATGCCGCTTCAGCGAGTTGACGCGGCGCATTACGTCCATAAACACCTCTCGTGTCTGCTCGGCACTAGCTACTGTCGGATAGATGTAAACGTCTGACTTCCGAACGTCGGTTCGCAACTTAACCGTATCTCGTTCATCCGCCACAACATACATCAGCTCAAACTGATGCATTGCGCCCCCGATCGGCGAATACGTTTCCCCTTCCTCCAGACGAACTTCCGCGGACACATCCAAATGCCGGCCATCGCTGAATCCAAAAGCAATCATGGTGTGGGCAAGACTCGGAGCCCCGGTAAATGGAGTGACGATGAAGTCAAGCGTTTCGAGTTCGTTCAAGTCAAACGTACGGTCATAGTAGTTGACCACATAAGCATCTTCGTCCAAATACGTGCAGTTTCGAATGTTGTACACAGTGACGCGGTCATCCCGGAACTTCGCATACGGAAGAACGGCCATATTGGCCTTCCAGTTGCGATAGTTGGACGGCTCGATGATTTC
>JAJSAJ010000955.1 GCA_024274855.1 Planctomycetota bacterium
ACAGTCGTTTCCATCATTTCTCTTAGAACGTGTTCCGAACTTGAGAAGGCGAGCCTCCGGGCGAGCCACGAAATCGGGAAATCCTCGGGACGTCGCGGCTCAGCAGGAGCTGCGCCCTCCCAGGTCAACAACCGCCCTCCCACGTCGCCAACTGCCAGCCCATTTCGGCACGCGTTCTTACGCCACGAGTAACACGTTAGCCGAATGTCAAGTTGCCGGCTGAACGGGAGTAAAGAGTAGAACACTAATCACCACTTATCTCCACTTATCCAGATCGAAGACTCCAGTGAACGTTCTGTGCGCATCCCTTGTCGTTGCAACGCTCCTCGGCCGTAATTCACCCGAACCTCTACAGAAAGAACAACACGCTCGTGATGACTACATTGACTAGCACCAACGTATGCCACAACAGGCCCAGACTCGCCAAACCTACGTTGCGAAGACGGTCCACCGATCGAAAACAAACGGCGCCGACCGCAAGCAACAGGGCTAATACCAGCAGGCAGTGTAGGCCGAACAGCAGATCATATGCGGCAAACCATGCCTTGCCCCCAGGAATGTAAACCGGCAATTGCAGCCATCGATATAGAGCGTTCAGACCCCGGCCGGACAGCGCCGCTTGCTTCGGATCAATGAATCGGCGAACAAATGCGAGCCGCTGATCGATCTGTCCTAAACGCGAGTCCAACTCGGTCACTTGATTCTGAGCCGAACGCTTGTCGTTTGTGCGACTCATTACCGACGCAATAGTGCGGCGACTTTCCGTATCGAGCCCGGCCTGGGTTGCCGCAAGTGCTTTTGACAAACGGGCTAATTCCTGCTGAATCATCGCCTTGGAGGTTTCCGAAGATTCTCCAGCTGTTTCCGCGTCGTTCGCCGATTCATTCGGTTTGTCTGAAGCCCCATTGTCCCGGAACTGCTTGGACTTCACCTGGCAATAATTACGCAGCAGCAGCAACCATCGACGGTTTCTGACAAGTGTCTGATTCTCGTGGATCGCGGTATCCTCGGCTTCGGAGCTGAGACGAGCCAATGGGTAGATCTGATACGCCAACAACTGCATGAGCTGACGACGCTGATTGGTCTTGACCAGCCATTGGGCCACTTGCCGTTCCGTCCAGGTCGCCATGCCTGTCTGTAGTTGTTGAACAAGATCTAGATTTTGGGCATCCGCGTCATCAAATTGATCCGGGTGATCCAAGCGTCTTGACTCAAGCAAGTCGGAATGCTGGGCTAACCGGTACCGGACGGCTTGCAGATAATAGAGGTTGGGGTGATCGAACAGCATCGAATGAAGCTTCCACGGCACGGCAATCGATGCAGCCATCCGCCCATAGTCATGGATCCGAATCCCCATGCCCATGCTGCCGAGTAGCACCACGCCAATCAGCCACGACCGGACCGCCTGCCACCGTCCCTCTCGTGATGCTCTTGTTGCCAGAACCAGCGCGCCGCTGGCCAGTACCAGAAGCAAGGTGGTAACCGAATTGGCCGTCCACGAGACCGGCAGTTCGTCAAGTGTTGGCCACGCCCCTTCGTCCGCACCCAGCCACACCACGACGTAGCCGACAATCAACGTACCGAAAAACAAGAGAACGCCGGCCGAGACCACGCGGATATCCACGGACGCGTTAGTCGGAATTGGTTTGGATTGAGCAAAGTGAGTATTTTCTTCGGACATGCTCGAATATCGAAAACGGAGAAATACAGGTCTGGTCCGTGTCAATCAAAGGCGTGGTTGGTGACGCGCCGGCCACGCTGTCTCGGATTGTAACATGCGTCCGGCCACTCGCCGACCGGGAGCCAAGAGGATAATGGCCTGGTTTCGTCTCAATGCGCGCGGGAACTGGCCGAGTGCCCGCGGTTTTCTCTATGGTCTTGCAGTTTTTGCCGACCACGTGCCTGGAGTGAAAGGTCCGCCATGGCTTCGGAGACCTTGGTCGGCGTTCTGAGTCGTGCAAGCTGTCGGGGGACGCACGCGTGAGCTTATCGTTACGGCTCACCTGCCGGATACCGGATTTCGATTCGGCCGGATTTATTCTCCGTCCAAATCAAATCCAGCTTGTCAAGCAACATCAACGCGGCACCGTATTCCTTGTACTCTTCGGCCGGTGTCCACTTGCGCGACTTGCGAAGCTCGCGGAGGATTCGTGTCGCATCACGTGCAATTGTTTCGTCAGTTGGTAAGAGAGAGCGAAAGGATCGGATCGAGACCATCATGGTTTGGGGGGCGGCAAAAAGCACTTGCGTCACGAGATACGCCATTGCGATCGGCTGGCCATAGTAGGCGCTCAATGCACGTCCGCTCTGGCTCTGCATCACAAAATTGTCGTAAAAGTCCGAATGGACGTAATCATTCAGGTCGAATAACGAGCGAGTGCGGCGTACACCCTCAATTGCCAAGGGGATCATGCAAAGCCACGCCACATAGAATGCGATGGTCGAAGCGTTGTCCAATACGAATTGGAGTGGCCAGAAAAACGCAAATCGAAAGAAAGAAAACGAAATCCACCACAAGCAGAACGACACGGGAATAAGCCCCACGCCTAAGAATAGCTGCAATGCGTTATGTAATCGGACTCGTTGTGCGATTGTCTTGGAGGGCATGCTCAAGAAACCTCTTTGATACAATTAGTCGCGGCGAACAGAAAGACGCAGCGAGCACACCAATGGGAACGATGAAAGCGTGAGAAGACACCTTCTTCCATCTCGTTTGTTTTTTGGACATATATTTGTGCGGTAAGTCCGAAATGCTTGACCGAATTGTATTCCGCCAATCCCTGAAAACTCAAACCGTCCATCAGATGCGTCTCCGCAACAAAACGCCCCCTTCAAATGCTTCATTCGTAAGTCTCATCCTGATATTCGGTTCCTCCTTGCAGAATTCTCTCGTGGCCCGTCCGCTGTGCGCAAAGCAGGCCGTTCCGATACACGCATAAGCGGGTTGAATTAAAACCTGTGTTTCATCGCCCCAGTGGCACTGGCCTTGCCCGTGCGGCTTCTGGCAAACCCACCGCATTCGTGCAGCCAGTGAGCCTGGCTGGCTTGGAACTATTCCTTCGGATCGCCATATTGCATCAAAAGCAAGCGGACGGGGCCAAGCAGGCCCGCATCAATAAGCGGCGAGTTCTTCGTATAGGCAGTGATGTTGGTTCGCGTCCTTCGCTCGGCGACTGGAAGCGACGCGTCTCCAATCCACCGATTTCGCCAGTTATTGACGACATCGATCTCCAACGAGTTGACTCCTTCGCGAATCGCGTCTGTTACTTCGACTCGATACGGCGTCGTCCAAAGCACACCCATCTTCTGGCCGTTAAGTCGCACGTCCGCGATGTTGCATACTCTGCCCAAGTCCAAGGCAACGCGTTGTTTCGCCTGGCAAAATGTTTCCGGCGGCCGGAATGTCGCGTGGTAGGTCGCTGTTCCCGCATAGTAACGAATGTGCTGGTTTGGGTGCTTGATCCAGTTGATCAACTGCACGAAAGTTGTCGATGCCGGAGCATTCCACTTCGGGTCGAACTGGACCGTCCAAGGTCCAGTGATTTCTCGTGGATGAGAATAAATCGGGAAGTTGTGGCAGTCGCTCTTCATGGCCAAACGCGAAATTGGTTTGCGAAACACGATGAACATTGATCCGTAGGGATCGAACTGTATTGGTACGGTCGTTCGCTGTTCCGATTGTTCGAAGGATGTCGCATCGCGAATTTGGCCCGTTAGCGGATCCCACAATTACGGTTGTTTGCCGTTGACGCGGAACGTGCATCGAGCCGTTTCCATTCGCGGCCGTTGATTGGACACAAAATAAATGTCGATCTCATTCACGCGACGGTGAATATAATCGAGTGTCGCATCGGGTCGATGGGCCGTGAATTGAAAATCCGGTCTGATTCGAGCGTCGTGCAAGACATCGCGAGCAGACTTGCCCCAGATGACCCGTCCCTGGGAATACGGCTTGTGTCCAACTTGACCGTTTGCTTTGCCCCAAAGCGAGTCGGCCAGGTTCTGGAATTGCGATTGGCTTTCCGGATAGCCAGTTAAGCTTGCCATTTTCCGCGGTTTCGGGCCAATGACCGTCGCGCCATCTCGTACCAGATCGCGCAGTTTCTTGAGTGCACCGAGCGAGAGCGTGCCGTTATCGGGAAGGACAAGCAGGCGGTAACTCATGCCGCCAGACAGCACGAGTCGGCCACGCTCAACTTTCATGTCTGATAGAAGTATTTCTTCATCAAGGACGTCGTAGTCAAATCCCGGCA
This sequence comes from Planctomycetota bacterium, assembly GCA_024274855.1. GTDB lineage: Bacteria > Planctomycetota > Planctomycetia > Pirellulales > Pirellulaceae > JAJSAJ01. The sequence continues at coordinate 4,254 of JAJSAJ010000955.1, forward strand.
GTACACCGGCCGGGTCAGACTGTTTTCGTTGCACGAGATTGGGAACGTGGTCGCCATAGTAGTAGCAGACGTCGGCCACGAACTGCCCCTGCTGAAGCAAGAATTGGCAGCGATCGAAATAGCTGACAATCGTGCAGGCCTTGTTCCACCAGGTCACTTGGGGATTGAAATGCGTACCGGCAAAGTACTCTTGTCCAGGAATCCCCATTTCCTGAGGCGAACAGGTGAATGTGTGAATGAACGTCAGATTCAAACCGGCGCAGGCTTCACGATCAAAACTCGATTTCAAATCGCGCCACGCAACTTCGCTCCAATGCGGCCCGATCGATGTGAACCCTTCGGCTGCCACGAGCCGTTTCCCGTAGATGTGTGCCGCACTGGCGGCTTGTTTCACGAAGAACCGGTTTTCGGGGCGAGGACGGTGCGGCGAAGGCGCCCAAAATTCTCCCATCGGGATTGTGCTTCGGCCCAGACATTTCAGTGCATCGAACGGCCCGGCGTGCGGGCCGCCTGATTCCGGATGAGTGCCAAGACTTCGATCGCCGGCCAGTTTCCTAAAGACCGCATAGTGGTCATCCGCCACGCAGTCCGAAATCGTCTTGCGAAAGTCCGCGAGAAAGCAATTGCTGGCGTGGCGGTTCTCAACAATCTTGCCTGCAACGATGGGCAGATACGGTATCGGATCATAGCCGCGTTTCTTATGAAACGTCGTTTCGAAGTTGGGTGTCCAGTTCATGCCGCCACATTCCCAACTGTCCGTGTGGAGATACTTCAGCGTCTTGCCGGCCAACGGGCCAATGTCATTCAACAACGGCTCCACGTGGCGTTGCCAGTATCCTCGAAACACGTCGGAACTCATGTAGTCGACGACCAGCCCTTGCCATTGGCCACTGGACGTGGAGACTCGAGCACCGGTGATCGTGTAACCAAACCGCAAGAGAACCCAATTGCCTCTGGGCACATCCCACCGCAGACGCCCCTTGTCGTCGAGTCGGTCCGTCAGGTTGACGACATTCTTCAACAAGACGTCTTCTTCGCCCGGTCTGGCCGGATAATCGGTCAACAGAATACGGCAGTCAGGTGCCGAACCGCCAATCTCTCGGAAGGCAGATTTTAGTTCCAACTGCCGGATCGGTTTGTGCTCGGATGGAACTTGTTGCGTCGGTTTCGCCCGGTAAGCGACCAACGCGATGTCGCGATAGAAACCGGCTCGCTGTTTAGGTGACGGTAGAACCGCATCAAACGAAAGTGGGCCCTGGACGCGTTTTTCCGACCAGGTTAGTTGTTTCGCCGCCTCGATGGGCGTGACATTGGGACCACCCAGGTTCCAGCCACTTTGGATGTTCAAACTCAGTTCAAGGCCAAGGCGCTCAGCCTCACGCACGGCATGTTTGAACAGCACTCGCCACGCTGGTGAACCGAACATTGGACCGGCCGGAACCTGAGTGTTGCCGCGTTGGCTCGATCCATCCGCGTCAAAAATCATCGCTCCGCCAAACCCCTTGGCTCGCATCTGCTCCAGATCGCGAGTGATCGCTGTTTTGGTGACGTGTCCGTTCAACCACCACCAGAAGCATCGAACGCGTGCCGACAACGGAGGCGTGGCAAATCCGGCTTCAATCGTCACCGGGACGCCACGAACCGCCGAAACGCCCGAATCGGCTGGCGGATTGGCCCACAAACGGCAGCTCGGCACGATGCACACCAGGACAAACACCAATCGGAACGTCTGCATTCAGTTGTCCTTTACAAATCGACCCGCGGCTGCAACGGGCGCTCTTGAAAAAGGGGCGATGCGTAGCATCAGAGCCACGGCAACGGCCAGGATACCGTATCCGATAACCAAGTGACTTGTGGTAACCAGCACGGGTAACACGCGAGCTGCGCGAACCGTGTATGCCGCTGCGAACGGATAGTCACGTAACCAGCTCGTCCATCCGAACTGGACTACCCACATCATCATACCGAGTAGTACCTTAACGGTGGTTAAGCTGAGCAGAATCAGGACAGGAGACATGGCTCTGAACCGGCGACGAAACTGCCACCCGGCAACCGGCAATAACCAGGCCTCGTGTACCATGATCGCAGAGGCGACAACCAGGTGAAATACAAAAACCGAACGCATGGCGCCGTGCGATGCCGTGATCGGCATCTGATGCACAAGCGAGCCCAGATTCAACTGGATGAAGATCAGCACACAGGTTATCAGTAAAATGCGGAATAAGGTGGCGTACGATGTGTAGACAGCTGGCCGGGGACCCACGCGTTGTGTTGACAACGAGGCGGCTAATGCAACGGTTGCACACCATGCCACTAATCGCGCACTGGTTGGCACCATGGTCAGAAGCCATATATTACCGACGGCGCCCAAATGATCCGCCGCGGCGACAACCGAAAGGAGAACCGCAATTACCCACGCCAGACGCTGAGAGTGTGCGAAACGGGGCCATTTTGTCAGCGCGGATGCCAGCATCAGGGCAACCAACCAGGCTGTCGCTTCACATAGCCAGGCGATTTGCATGGCGGCCCTTTGGATTGTGGGAAGAGCAGTTAACGAGTCGGCGACAACAGTCCCCAATGTGGCTGCCATCAACAGCAACGTTGCCCACCATGCTCGATGTGGCCAGGGAGACATAACGACTGATGAATCGTTGCGATTGATCGTCCGAATGGGAGCACGGCGGTTGGCGGATTTGCAGCAAGCCAACGCGACGATCGCGATACCGAAAGAGGCGTGCGGCGTGTTTGGGCCCAGCAACCATGGCCACGCTACCGTTCTTGCGATACCAGGATTCAACGCGGGCCACGGTATATCGCCCACCTGCTGGACGGGGCCATACAATTCCGAGACCGCGCAGGCCATCACGATTGGAAGTGCGACAGCCGCGATCGCCAACATGCCCAGCCAGATCTGCCACCTGACGTTAGTTGATTCCGCGAAGTCATGATGGTCGCTTCGGATCTGGAATAGCGTTGCCAGCTGACTGATCACAACCATCTCAAGGGCCAGTGCGGCCAGCAATACTCCGCTAAACAACAGGAACTCAGCTGTCAAAGTCTTTGGAACCGGGCCACCGGTGAGGACCAGTGGGGCGCTCCATTGCCAGCCTGCCTGCGTGGAGTACCCAGGAAAAAACAAGGACGCTACGGTCAGCGAAAACGCAAACCACAACGTCCAAAAACCGGCCCGATGCCATCCGGGTATCGCCAGGGTTGTCGGCTGTATGGTGGCGTTGATCCATCGGGTGGCCCCGTACCCCAACAGCACTGGTCCGCCACCGAACAGGACGAGGATGGTCGCTGAGAGAGTCCCGATGGAGCCGCCCCAATAGCTGCCGGCCGTATTACCGTCGACCCTATTGCCGCCGGCCACCGAATCGAACAGAGCCACCTGGTGGATCGGATGAAACCGTTGCCAAAGAGCGACCGATAACAATAGACCGAAAAGGACGCTCCAGATACAGGCGGAGACCAGGAAACGCCGAGCGAGTTGGCTGCGGTCAGAGACGCGAACCGAGTGCACGAGTCGTCGAACAACGCGACTGACCGCACGCACGAACCCTGCCACCGGTCGCCGGCGCGGGATCGGCCGTGCTGGTGGTGGTGAAGCTTGCACGCGGTTCCGCGCACGGCGTTTCGTTTTGGCCTTACTCATTTCGATTAATCGGATCTTCAGGCAGTTGCAGCACGTAAGCGATCAGATGCCATACATCCTCGTCCGTTACATCGACCGCCACATTCGGCATCGTCGTTCCCGCGATGCCGTTTCTCAGGCGACAAAAAAGATCTTAACGATCTTCACCGCCCCGATAGACCCCCAATCGCAGGTTGCGAGGTTGGCTCTTGTAGGGTGGCAATGCGCCGAGTGCCAGGTAGTCACGAAGTGCGGCTGGCTTTCCCGGTTCGAATTCCTTGGCCCAATCCCCATAATCGTCGGTCTGGCCATCGCCCAATGCCGTGTCGCCGTGGCACGCGGCACAGTTCGTTAACGTTGTGAAGAAGAGAGCTTTGCCGCGTGAAACACTAGTCTCCGAACGCCAGTCTTCAGGTGGTTCCGGCACATGCGTGACATGTGACGCCGCCTCGGCCCATCGCCGCATCGGCTCGGAGGCTACTTCCCGAAGCCATCCCACTTCTTCCTCAAATCGATCTGGGTTCTGTTCGCGTGTTGCCCAGCTGACTAGCCGCTCGCCTTCGTCCAGCTCCATCGCAACCTCGACGATCAAAAAACGCTCCAATTCACCCCGAATGCTCAGGTACTGAACATACTGAACCAGTGCCAGGCGATCCTCTTCCGATAATTCCGCAAACGAGGGCATCGCTGTGCCGGGAATGCCCCGCTCGATCGTACGCATCATGTCTTGACGTGTTGGCGGAACTTGTGACGATGTTCTCTTGAATTTGAACACTCCGCGACGAAAGTCGCGCGGGTACGGCTTGAGCAGTCCCGCCATCAGACCTGTACCACTTCCATTGATTCCGTGGCAGCGAGCACAGTGCTGGCGATAGAGGCCACCGGTCTGTTCGGCAAGATCGCCACCGACCGGCCCGGCAGAACGCTTCAACCGGTCCAAGTCGAGGAAATGGTTCAGCTCCGTGGCGTCGAACTCGGGCAGCTTGGGAGCATCGGGGGTTCCGAACAGCCATTGAACCGCATGCTCGATGTCGTCGATCTGTTCACGAAGCTCCGGGTCGTCGAAATCAGCCCGGCTTTCCGCCAGCTTCTGATACCGCATAAAAGCCAGATTCGGCTCGAATTGCGGTTTGGGCGTGCCGCACCCGGCGGCACTGCCCACCAGAATCATCAATCCGCCCATGACAATAAAATACTGTAGTCGCCACGGAACGGGTCGCTGGAACGCGCCGCGGTCACTGCGGGAATCGACGGGCCGAGCAGCGTATTGAATGAGGCGAATTGGCTCGCTTGCGCGGTTTGCTGGTATTCGACGCGAAGTGATCAAGTTGCGACCCTGACGCTCTGTTGAAATGCCTATCGATTGAAGAGCGCCGGACTGATCTGGATCACACCTAGATCATTGTCGCCCGCTTTGATTGTGATCTCTTTCTGACCGCGTTTCCGGCCGATCTTCCAGTTTGCTTTCTTTCCGCCGACCACTACCTGGTCGACGTAACCGGCCTTTTCCTGCCAGAACATGAACGTCCATTTCCCGACAGGAAGATTCTTGATCTCGAACTTGCCGTCCTTATCCGTTACTGCCATGTAGGGCAGGTCTCGAATCAATACCCAACCGATCATCCAAGGGTGGATCGAGCAACTGACACGAGCTGGCAACTTTTCGGGCTTCTTGAACTGGTGCTTCAACGAGCCACCGGAAGCAATCGTGTAGTTGATCGCCGCGTTGTTAAATGTATCGATCTTCGTGTTGTGGCCGATCGGATCCGTGTTGCTGATGACCAATATCTGGGTGGTTCGAAGGAGCACAACATGTGGAGCAAAACGACACTTGTCGTTGGCAAGTGGCACGTCCGCATTCGCCGTCTTCGCGAAACTGGGGTGGACCGGGACGTTGACTTTCTTTTTCGAGCCCGTATAGAGGTAAACAATGATGTTCTGAATACCTCTGTTATCCGGATTGACCAGCAACGACTCGTCGACCACATGGTGCTTACCGCAACATGCTTTGTCCTTCGTGATCTTGGCAGGCGGAGCTATTGGAGGCTTTCCCTCGAAAACAAACTGCCCCTTCAACGTACCCCACTCGGCACCGCTGGCCGGCATGGCAGTCATCAGACCCAAAACCGCGACGATTCCAATTGCCAGAGCTGTTCGCATGATTACCGTTCTCCTAGAGCCTCTATGCCGCAGCCGTTTTGAATCGTTCCAGAACTTCGTCGTTGCCTGTTGGCTTTCAAACCGGCAGCCGGACACAGAAAAATGCCCGCAGCGTGGCTGAGCGTCGCAATTATACGTGAAAACACACTCGTTGGCTATTGTCCGACCCTCCAGAACGTGGCGGGCCCCCCTGAATTCGATAAGATTTCGGATGCGGCTCGGGCAACGCTGCGAAGCATTTTGTTGTTCGTGGTTCCGCATTTATGCGGCCTTCATTTTCCACAAGCCATCTGAAGGTGGAACGACAAACGATCGAACATTCTTTGTTACACTTTAGCCAAATGGAGAACGCGCGTTGGTCGAAGGCCCCCCATGGGCTTGTCCCATGGATGAATAAGTCTCTCAAGCTAAAAAGCATGTGATGAAAACCCCCTTTCCGCTCCCTCCCCGCCGCCTTTGGCGGCGGGGAGGGAGCGGCCGTCGGCATGACATGCCGGCCTTAGCTCAATAGACTCGCTCACCAACGGCACAAGGCCGTTGGGGTCG
>JAJSAJ010000956.1 GCA_024274855.1 Planctomycetota bacterium
ACCGGCCGAGCCTGTATGCTTGGTCGAGTTGCCTTGGGTAGGGTGACGGTCACGCTCCGGTACGTTTCAGACTACCGTTTTGCGGGCCTAACGACAATCGGCTTGGACATCAGGTGTTGCAGGTGATTTGGAAAGTCCTTGCCGACAAATGCTGCCACGCGCACTGCCTTTCCAGAGAAACTGCTCGGCAGCTTCAGCAGCACGATCAGTTGGCCGGTCCCCTTGGTATGCAGCACCTGTCGTTCGATGCGATGCTGGCTTGTTGCATCTTTCAATGTGACATGAATCAGTTGTTCCCCCAACGACTCGGGGATTGCGTGCGACAAGGTAACAGTAACCGTTTCTCCCGAAGAGGCGGTCGCTGGGACTTGCAGCTTGAGCAAACGGGCGTTGGCTCGCCGAGCTGCAGGCATGCCGCGGCGGCGTTTCTTGAGCCTACCGGCACGCCTCGCCGCAGATTCCTTGTCAACTCGGTCCATGTACGCCACATTCTACTTGCCTTGATAGCAAACAACGGCACCGTCATCTGTTACCATGTAAAGGCAACCGTTGGCGGCGACCAATCCGTCAAAACCTGGAAGCCGATCGAGTTCGATTTCGGCCAATTTCGTGCCGTTCGTTTTCGAGAAGATTTCCATGACACCCCCATGATCTCCAGCCAGCCACGCTGCCTGAATGGCCATCTGTTCTTGAAAGAGCTTCTGATTCGAACGTCCCCACATCTGTTTTTCGTCGACGACGTCGCGCGGACCGGCGACGAACAATTGGTCGTTGGCCAATACCATGGCCTTGGCCATGACGTCTGGCTGGTCGTGGAGCCAGTGATAGTTGAGTGCCGTTAACTTGCTCTTGGGCAGTTGTGCCAGTTTCTTCCAATCGACCGAATTGACTGCAAGCGGATTGTCCGTCGGGTACCGGCGGGCGCTCCACTTGCCTTCCAGTTTGGGGATTCCCACTTTCCGGGCGGGCCACTTGTCGGTGCTGAATAGTTGATACTCGCTTACCGATGTATTGCACATTAGCTCCGGTTCACGGCCGTACGCAAAAACATTCTCCTCGTCGATACAGGCGATGCGTCCGCAGGGCACACGTTTGGGCGGATACTGAAACTCCGCCCAGCCTTCTCCGGCCGCTCGGCCGTAGATCCAATACGCCCGCTGGTGCCACGCGTCGTCAAGAAATGAAATCGGTGAAAACAAGTGGACTTCCTCGTCGTATTGTGTATCGGGGCGTTGCGGTCTGATTCGCAAGCGTTTCCCGTCTTTGGTGAACGTCTGTGACTTCATGTAGACATACTGCTTGTCACTCGACAGAATGTCAGGCATGGCGACCGGCATGTGTTTGCCCATCAATAGGTTATCCAGGCGTTTTTGCGTGCCGGGCACATGATCGTCCATGATGTTTTCCGAAATAAGTTCCCCCGTGTCGGGGTTCAGTATGACCATTCGCAGGCCGCCGTCGAGGAACATGGAACGTCCTGCAACGCAATAGACTTTACCCTCGTCAATCAGCACGCTGTCCGAGCATGGCCAAACCGACTCGATCTGATCGTAAGCGACCAGCTTGCGGTCGCTGGGAGCTGCCCGAAATCGCCAGGCCAGCTTGCCACTGGCGGCGTTCAACGCGTAAACAGACCCGTCGGCACAACCGAAAATCGCCAAGCCGCGGTAGAGTGTTGGAGGTGAATCGACGCGAGCCCCGGCGATGAAGTGCCAGAGTTCGCTGCCGGAGCCGGCATCCAATGCATAGACGGTGTGCCGGTCGACCGCGCTGACAAACAGCTTGCCATCGGCAACGACCGGCTGGCTTAGTCTTGTTCCGAGTTCGGTTTCCCAGGCCTTGTTGACATTGGTCGAGACGTCGGTCAAGACATACCCGCTGCGGCGATTGTCGTGACGAAAAACGGGCCAATCGGCTGCCGTATACACTACCTGGTTGTCGCCAACACCATACGCTGGTCCTTTGACTAACCGGTGCTCGGCGGATGGGGCCTGTGATGGTTGCGGGTCTGGTGCCACGGCGTTGAATCCGTTTAGCCGGGACTGGTAGTAGCACGCGCAGGCATTCGGAGGTGTGTAGATCATACCGTTGGCGGGCATGATCCCGTACGTGCAACCGCCACGAATCCAATGATTGATCGACCACGTCTCCTCGGCCATATCGAAAACCGTAACGCCCATCATGGCCGGAAGCTGGAAACGCCGCGTCGCCCTTCCTGGGTAGCATCGTTGATGGATGTAGAACGATCGAATCGGATTACGGTACTCATCAAGCTTCTTGCCGTCCTTCAGGCTGTAAGTAATGTAAGCTCCGCCGTTTCCTCGTCCTTGCACCCACACGCGATCGCCAATGACGTAGAAATCCTCCGGACTGAAGTGTCCTGAGCGTGGCTTGTTATTAACCATCCAGAGCAGTTCACCGGTCTCGGTGCTCAATGCGAACACGTACCCACGAGGTGAGAACAACACACGGTCCTTGCAAAGGACCATACGCGGACCGGCGTAGCCAGTACCAATGTGGTCCAGTAGGACGGTATCCGATTTCCAAAGTGTTTTTCCGGAATGACGATCCAACGCCACCACGGCGCGGCCGTCAAAAAAACATACGATATTGCCGTCGGCAGATAGCGTCATGGGAGCAACCGGCATTTCGCATTGCCAGAGCAGTTTTCCGCTATCGGCTTCCAGTGCCTTGACCACGCGCGTCCCACTGTCGCGATCCCAGCCCCATCGCCGACTGGCACGATCGCGTTCCTTCCAGCAATTGGCATTCTCTTGGCGGTAATCACAGAACTTTCGATCCGTGTCGACCGCGGCAAAAACCACTCCATCGGAGACAATCAGCTCGAACGTCGTTGCCGTCTCCGCATAGGTTCGCACGACTTTGCCTGTATTCGCATCCAGACATAACAGGTCCTGCCCGATACCCGGAGCGATGTAGACCCGATCCTTGACGGCCACCAAACGCCTGGGCATCCATCCGGGCCCGCTCTTAAGTGGGAACAGCGTATTGAACCAATCGTGCAACGGATGCTTCCAAAGAACCGTGCCGTTGAAAGCATCCCGCGCGGTCAGCATCATCTTCGGCGGCAGCTGAATGGAATCCGTCAGGCCTTCGTCAAACACATAGAAGACCTTGCCGCCAGCGGATACCATTGCTTGCATGCTGGCCGTGTGCTCATGGCTTCTGGCCCACAGAGGCCCGCCGGTCCAACGCAACCCTTTGGGATGACCGGCAATCAGATCATTCGAAACCGAGCTACCTTGAGGATCATGCAGGTAGTGCGTCCAATCGTCAATGTCATCCGGCCGCGGCTTGGTCTTCCTGGTCCAGGTTCCACTCTGCTTGACATAGGCAACACCACCTGGGCAAAGCACCCGCATTACCTCGGACATTGCAACACTACCAAGATCCTCGGCGACAACCAGGTTCACAAGGTTGTCGACGTACGGCAAGTGTGTGCCGTCGAACAGGTCGGCCGACACTTTTCCACCGAGCTGCCTTGCCAGGATAAGCTCGCGTGTGCGTTGAACATTGGCCGGATCTTTGTCCAGGCCCTGTACGATCCATCCGCCACCGGTACGCAGTTGCGTGGTCAACGTGCCGTCGCCGCACCCGAGCTGAACGATCAGTCCGCCATGGATTCCGGAGGCTTTTAGAATGGCGTTTGCCGGCGATGCCGCAGAAGCGGAAACGCTGGTCAGTCCGACCATAAGAACGATGCCAAGTACAACTGTCTTCATTGGTGTCTCCTTAGTTCGCATTCCCCGGCACGCGTGGGGCGACATGATGTGGGCCGGCTAGAGCAATGACGCTGATGCTAAGCCGTTATTGTACCACGTATCAGCCGGCACGTCTTACGGGAAGAAACGGCGAAACGGGTTCCAAGTGTTTAGCGTTCTTGTTTTCCGCTATCGTTGTGAGCACCATTGCCTTCGGACTACATGTCTGCTTACGATGTGCATGGGAATAATCAACCATATCATGGCCCTGCATGCAACGCTTAATCCCAAGGTTCCCATATAGCACGCCAACTGGCGGCCACAACACAAGTGGCATCGAAGCAAAAGGAGCAACGAACAGGATGATGAAAAACATCATTGTTGCAGGGGCCTTTATTATCGGAAGCTTCATTCCGGCGGCACAGGCAAACGACGTGCTCGTCAAGGAGTTGCCGGTCAAGCCCGACACTTGTTATCGGCTTAGCTTCAAGGCGGCCCGCGCAAAAGGGGCCACCTGGCTGCTTCGGGTCTTCAATCAGCAAGGAGAGCTTCCCTACGACGGATGCCACGAACGCGACTGGCAGCAGATCACTCCAGGCAAAGTTGCGTATACGTATACTTTCCGGACTTCGACTGATGCGGCATCCGTATGGTTCGGGATCCGTTCCGAGGGACGCCAGCCGAAAGTCAGCGCGGTGACGCTTGAGCAAATCACGGCCCACGCCCTACTCATAAATGGTGATTTTACAGCAGGACAAGGCGACTATTCCGGCTGGACGGAACACTTCAATACCGTCTTTGTGGAGGAGAAGGGCAAGCCTGCCCTGAAAGTCGAGCACAACGGATATGTGCTCACCGATCCGGCTCCTGTCGCCGGCGGCGGGGAATACAAATACGCCCCCGGGTCGACGACGGCAACCAGCATCCTGGCCTACGACGCCGATCTGCACCTCATCGGAATCGTTCCATATGAGCGCAAGATTGCTATCATCCAGATGCCCTGCGACGCGGCTTATGTGCGACTGCTTTATCAGACCTGGTGGGATCACATCCCAGCTTATCGCACAAAGACAATCACATCGGTCGGACTTCTCCAAGCCAAGGCCAAGCAGCGCGCGATCAAGGCCGATGCCCCGCGTTTTCCCGGCGAGATCATCCTCGATGGGGGATGCGATGCCCGGGAGGAACACGCGGCCAGAGAGCTACAACACTGGATCAAACAGATTACCGGCAAACGCATTCCAGTATTGGCTGCCGCATCCGCATCGCCCAACACCAAGATTTACCTCGGCGCAAAGTGGGCATCGGAATACAGCGACGACCTGAAATACCTCGCCAACTCCGATGGGTATGCCGTGCGCCGCAATGGAAACATTATTCACCTTTTTGGCGCGGAACCACGCGGCACCCTCTTCGGCGTTTACGGCTGGCTTGAGAGAAACACCGACATCATCTGGCCTCGCCCCAAGCCGGAGTTCACGGCTGTTTTCTCCAAGGTTTCCGACATTCCGTTCACCCACTCGAATTATCGCTCCCGTCCCGCATTCAAGATCAGGCAAATGAGTATTTCGGGCGGTGACCGCAATAAGTCGCTGTCCCAGGCTTGGAGAGGACGAAACGGCGTGAATACACCGATGATGATGGGCAAGGGCTTTCAGTACCTGCGTTGGAGATCCGGCGCGCTCATTGGCGTCGGCGGCGGCTTCATTGGAACTTTCATGGGCTTGGAGCAGAATGAAGACTTGTACCCGTTGATTGCCGGAAACCGATGGCGGAGCGTGTGGAGGCAGCCATGTTATACGAATCCGAAGGTGCCCAAAGTCATCGCAAACAAAGCGAGACAGATGCTCGCAAGCGTCCCGGGAAAGAAAGTCGAATACTTGATTGCCCGTGTCGGAGACAACTGGGACGTCTGCGCGTGTCCGAATTGCATGGCGCCGATAACACTTGCTGATGGGACGTTACTGAAACCGAAGTCCACTTCGAGTACCAAGGATCCACTCTTCTTTTCGACCCGCAACTTTATGATGCTCAACAGAGTCGCTGAAGATCTGGCCGAGGATTACCCCGCCTTGACAATTCATACTCACGCCTACATTTTTGCGGCAGAACCGCCCAAGGTGAAACTTCATCCGTCCATTGTGCCGGACTTTGCCGCCTATCCGACCAAGAATGAACGCTATCCTGTCCTGAGTCAGCCGCCAGGACGCGGCGAGATCTGGGGAAGACGACTCCGGCAATGGGGGGCAGAACAGGGGGACCATGTCAACTTCGGATGGTTCGGCTATTACTATACACACGGATTCAACGCCCTGGCCGACACCGCCGGCCCTGGACGGAAAGTTCTGCCGGGTATTTGCTCCGGGAAGTCCGGATCGCGAGGAGAGTAC
>JAJSAJ010000085.1 GCA_024274855.1 Planctomycetota bacterium
AATACCGTCCATGCGGCAAGTTCCGGAGTCGCAATTCCCTCTTGTAATGGTGTACCTTTGCAGAGTTGGTCAGCCAAATGCTGCTTGTCACGGTACATTGCTTCAAGATCTTCAACCATTTTGAGAAACACTTTAGTTTCCTGCGTGTCAGGCCGTCGCGACGTAATGGTCTCGTAGAGTAGTGCCAGCCGATCAGCGGGGCTGAGCGAACGGTGGCCAAGCGTCTTGCTGGCAAGGTTACGGGCCGCCTTCATATATTCCGGCTCGTTCATTAGCAGGAGTGCCTGAAGCGGTGTGTTGGTACGTTCTCGGCGAGCAATGCAAGCCTCTCGGGACGGCGCGTCGAGAATGGTCATTTGCGGTGGCGGCATGCCGCGTTTCCAGAACGTATAGAGGCTGCGCCGATATGCGGCGGTACCCGGATCGGGTACATACGTACGGGGATACGAGCTGGGCATGCTTACCGCTTTCCACAGACCTGCCGGTTGCGGGGGTTTGACACTCTTGCCATACATGGTGTTGTTCAACAGGCCGCTTGTCGCCAACACCTGGTAGCGAATCATCTCCGAATCCATGCGGAAGCGGGATCCCCGTGCCAACAGGCGGTTCTCCGGATCCTTCTTGAATTGGTCCGGCGTAGCCTCGGATGCCTGTTGATAGGTCTCGGACATTACGATCTGTTTCAATAGCCGTTTGACATTCCATCCAGACTCGATAAACGAGACGGCCAGGTAGTCGAGAAGTTCCGGATGGCTCGGCCATTGTCCCTGGGCGCCGAAATCCTCTGACGTCTTCACGATGCCAACGCCGAACAGCTGCTGCCAGAACCGGTTTACAGCCACACGCGCGGTCAGCGGATGCCGAGGGGATACGAACCATCGGGCCAGATCCATGCGTGTCCGCGACCCGTCCGTTGTTGGCATCGGTGGCAGAAAAGCGGGTGTATTGGGTTCGACTTGCTCTCCGGGGTTGTCGTATGCGCCGCGAATGAGGATGTGTGCGGGCCGCCGATCCGCTTTCTCTTTCATAACCATTGCCATGGGGATTGTGGCTTCGTATGCTCGTTTCTCCGCCTGCAGGTTCTTGAGAGCCTCTTTGGCCTTCTTCAATTCAGTGCCTCGAGCCTTCTTTGGTAGTTTGCCGCCGGATTTGCTTGTAAGCTGTTCGGTCTCCTTGATCCGTGCCTTTGCCTTGTCGATCTCGCGATTCAGTTCCCGGATCTTTGCCTCTTGTGCGTCGGTTGCCAAACTGATGTAGGGTGGTTGCAGCCCGCGTTCGAAGTCCGATCCTTGGCGTCCGCCAGTTTCTGGGTCACCGTCCAGGTTATTGAAGAAGGCGTAAAGTTGGTAAAACTCCTTGGTCGTCATCGGATCATATTTGTGATCATGACAGACGGTACACTGCACCGTCATGCCCAGGAACGCCGTGCCAACGGCAGTGACCCGGTCGATTACATTGCGTGCGAGACTTTCCTCGGGAAGTGCTGTCCCCCGATCAATGATCAAGTGCAGCCGATTGAAGCCGGTGGCGATCAGCTGGTCACGCGTCGGTTTGGGATAGAGGTCCCCGGCAAGCTGGTACTTGACGAATTTGTCATACGGTAGATTCTGGTTAAACGCCCGGATCACCCAGTCTCGATAGGGTGTCATGTCGCGATAATGGTCGTGGTGGATGCCGTTGGTATCCGCGAAACGAACCAGATCGAGCCAGTATTTGGTCATCTGTTCGCCGTACTGAGGTCTGGTCAGCAGGTGATCTACCAGATACTCGTACGCATTGGGCGAGGTATCTGCGAGAAACGTTTGGATTTCCTCGCGAGTCGGCGGCAGGCCGGTCAGGTCGAAACTCAAACGCCGAATCAACGTGCGCCGGTTTGCACGCCGGTGTGGTCGCAAGCCTTCTGCCTTGAGTCTGTGCATGACGAATCGATCGATCGGCTGTCTGCTCCATTGCCCGCTCTCGATCTTGGGCAGGGCTGGTTTTCGCGGTGGAACGAATGCCCAGAAGTCCGTGTATGCAGCTCCTTCTTCGATCCAGCGTTTGATGATGCGTTTCTCGTTGATGGTCAACGGTTTCTCGGACGAGTCTGGAGGTGGCATCACGTCGTCGTCCTCCGATGTGAGCCGATTCCATATCTCGCTTTCGGCGACCGAACCCGGCTTGATGGCCTGAGAGCCGTCGAGCATGTGATAGGCGCCGTCCGGACCGTCCGCTCGGTCCAAACGGAGCTCTGCTTGTCGATCCTGTTCGTTCGGACCGTGACAATGAAAACACCGATCCGAGAGAATAGGACGCACGTCTCGGTCAAAACGGACCGGGTGCTCCGCCGTGCCAATGCCAGACAGGGTAAGGACAATGGGGAGGGTCAGTATGCTGGAAGCAGTAAGAGCTGACTTCATACGCTCGTCTACCTTCATGATGAGCTGGTATTGGCGGTGGGAAACTATCCCGGATTATACTCGAATCAGCCATAAATGATACAAATGAAACACAGGTGGTCCACAGCAGCGTTGCAGTAAACCTACCGGACGCGCCGGAACCATAAAGAAGTGCATCCCAGAAGCCGCCTGCTTTAGCTGGCGGAGGAGTCCCGCAGTAAACCTAACGTTCCAGCGTTGAAATTACGTCGTAAACCGAATCGTACGGTTATTTGTTTGCAACGAGAGGGTCCCACCCAAACATCTCAAACACGGCAGGTCGCCGTATTGACTCGCGTTGTGTTCGGTTGCCTGCCGATCGGGCGACTGCTTGTCGTTTTGTAACCGTTCACGCCGCTGGGGTCTAACGCAATTTTCGGCGGAGAAAGCGTTTCTTTACGCGAACGCATCTTGTCGCCGAAAATGGGGCTGACCCCTTGAAAGCGCACCGGCGGCCTACATTTCGTGAACGGTTACGTCGTTTTTAGCGCGGCAGATCGTGTTCAACGGGCCCGGGGCGAACGATTCGCGGCGCGGACTTGATTCGCGGCCGAACAGATAACCAATCGATGCCCTGGAAGTCAGGGTCATCGATCTGACGTACTTCCTCCGAACCTCGATATGGGCACATCGCATCTACCCAGGCGATCAACTTCCGCAGGTTCAGTCGATCGACGCGAACACCATAATGTTTGCCGGAAGACGCCAGATCGATCAGAGGGCTATTGTACGAAAGGTGCGTCATCGGTTCCGGCGTGCGATACGCCTCTGGGTCTGTCTTGCCGAATCCTTCCACCATAATCATATTGGCGGCTCCGAGCCCTGGCGAGCTGTTCTTGGGTTTCGTGTAGGCCGAGCCCCAGGTCGGGCGGCCCGTCAACACCAGGTACGGTTCATCGAAAAACAGGAAGCCGCGACGTGGTGTCAAGTCGAGTGTCGCGCGACCTTTGCCATCTCCTTCGTGGCATTCGGCACAATACTGATCAAGTGTTGGACGCACGAATCGCGCGTAGCTGACGGATTGGTCGCCCCAGGGTGGTGGTGTAATGGATTGCGGCTCTTTACTCAGGGCTATTGCCGGTGTTCGGTAAGATGAAGGTGTTCTGCTGTGGCTCTCATGGCAACCAAGACACCCTCGCCGCTCGCCAGGCATGACACCCGTAAAGCTGCGCATGGTCTGCAATGCACGAAAACGTTCGTCCAGCAGTTGAAAGTGAAGCGCCATTCCCGATGGTGCACGAAACGCGACTGAACCGTCCGATTCTATGGGCACGGTCCCCAGGATCCGTTTGACACCCTCGGATTGCACGGCCGAAACGACCGGCCCCGTCGAAAGGTAAGGGCGTTTGTACCAGTAGGAATACGTTTTCGGCTCGATATTCAGAACTCGCAGATACCGGGCCTTACCTTGTAAAGACGGCGAAGTGCCCTCGTAGATGTTATTGCTGTAGATCACACCATCCTTGGGGTTCAGGCGTTCGGTTTGCGCGGGCCACGAAACCCGATCGGCCAGAATCGGCGGCCGTTTCCTCGAGCGGATCGGCAATGCGTGCAGAATGCTGTGTGCACCTTGGTAAATCAATTCTCGATTGCCATCGACATCCATCAAATAGAGAACGAACTTTCCATTTCGATTGGCTTAAACAAGAAAGTCGTGTTCATTCAATGGGAATGGTGAATAGTAACCAGAATACTTTCCACTGGTGTGATAATTGGGCGACTCGATCGGATCGACTGGGCCGTTGCCGGATTCAGGCCACGCGACATCCGCCGTCACTTTGGTCAAGCCGTTCGGAAAGTTGAATCCTTTTGTGGGGTCGATGATACCGACCGAACCTGAAAACCAGTTATGGTGCGCACTGCCGGTGAACATCACGCGGCGACTGCCAGGTATGCCACGTGCATCCTTCAGTAGATCGGGCCAAACGCTTTGATTCCCCCAAAGTGTGTTGACCTGTGTTCCATCCGGATTGACGGTCCAAAGCCCTTGTGCGCGCCAGAGTGGTTTGTCCGTGTATTCCCATCGCGTGTAGATTACACGCCCATCGTCCAGAACTGAGGGAAGATAGTCCGGTTCGTTGTTTCGCGAAATCAGGAATAGGTTGCGACCATCCATGTCGCATCGAGCAAGCACGTACGCGTTAGTCGGCGGCATGCACCGAACATACGTGTTTCCTCGCGTTGTCGAAAAAATAATGTGTTTACCGTCGGGCAGGTAGATCGGGTCCAAGTCATCGTAGGGGCCATCGGTCAGCTGTACGAGCTCGCGGCCATCGAGTCCGATTTCGTAGAGATGAAAGGCCTTTTCATTGTGTGGCTTGAAACAAAACAGGACGCGGCTCGCATCAAATGACAGGTCTGGCCGCCAAAACGATCCGTGCAGAGGGGCCTTCGGCATCAATTGGATAACGTGCCCCGATGGTGACAGGCCTTGCAGTACCAATAGGCGAGCCCCGGGAACAGCCATGTAGCCAAGTCGGTGCCGTGTTTCATGTGGCCATTCTTTTCCTTGTGGCAGTGGCATGTCGACGAACAGAATTCGGTCGAAGTCGATGGCCGGGTTCTTGAACACGATTTTTCGTTTGGTCGCTCGCACTTTGAAGTAGAGATCCCGATCGACCATTGCAAGCGGTCCGATGCGGGATTCGAGGCGTTTCAATGTGTGGAGTTCGCATGACAAGTCGGCGCGTTTCGGGCCACTTGCCTGAATGCGTTGCGCCAGCTGTCGTGCCGCCTCGATCTCATTCAGTATGACGCGACCTGTCGGCTGGCCGTTTGCCTGATGCAGCCAGTCATGTTGGAGCACCTGCACCGCGGCCTTCGGCGTCAAGTCTCGTGTTTGTGGAGTCTGTGGGGTTTGGAAGGGGGCCACCGCTTCGTGGACCGACGGCCGGAACTGCACGTGACGCCCGATTTTCAGCATCAGGTTGATCCAATCTGGTTCCAACTTCGCGCCACCGCCCTGCCCTTTTCGTTGTTCGTATTCGTCGGCTATATGCTGGACATTCTTCCAATACTGAACTTGTTCGGGAGAGAGCTTCTTCCATTGTGTGATCGTCAAAGGTTGGTATTCCAGCATCAATTGAACAAGTCGCTCCGCCAGGGCCTCGCTGGCAACTCGCGTGTCCGACGTCATATAGGAAAGAGGGCTCGCTCCGGTGATTCGCACAAAGTCAGCGTAATCCGTTGGGAAATCAGATTTCAAGCGAGCCAACATCAGTCCCATCAATTCACGATCGGATCGTCTATTCTTCTCGGCCATCGTGTGACAGAATACTGCGAGCGTTGATGCGAATGTCGTTTTCTTCCGATAGATCTTGCCAAGTTCAGCATCTAGAGCGGCGAAACGGGAGGAAAGTGATTCGATCCCAGCTCGGTACAATAACGCGATTTGATCCGTTGAAAGAGCGTCCGAATAGATTCTGAAATCATCCATCGCTCCTTGGAAGAACTCGCCTGCTCCTCGGCTGGAACCGATGAATGAGGGGACCTTGGGATTCGTTCGAATTGTGCCCGGCCTGGTGAGCTACGCGATCTGCCGGCCGTCCAGGAATACACGCATCTGGTCTCCGTCATACGACGCTGCGCAGTGATGCCAGGCTCCATCTAGAACCTGCACCGGTTCAATGTGCGCATCACACTCGACGTAACCATCAATGTTCAAACCAAGCGAGAGGATCGTTCCATTGTTTTGGAAAGAAAACAACACGCGTTCCGGGCATTCCTGCCTGAACAGTTCTCGGTAACCGCTTAGTTCGGTCGGTTTCACCCAGACCGAAAACGTGATCGAGGAAAGCGATGGTGTGGTGATCGCCCGAACGGACACTCGGTGTTTTCCACTCAGCTGAAGTGCGTCGCCATACAGTCCCGCCGTTCTCTCGGAAGGAAGCCCGGTGAGTGTCAATGTTTTCGGCGATGTCACCGGCTCGGAACTTTCTCGGCGCTCCGGATGATCCGGTTGATCGAATGTCCAATGTGCCAGTATGGCAGTGTTCTGGCTTTGCGGGCGTGTCGTCGTGGACCGTGGCGGATTCGGCTCGCCGGCTTGGATCTGCAAGACAACTGCGAAGAAGATCGCAAGGCCGGCGGGGCAAGTGGTTCTTGTCCAATGAGCAGACATCGGTCCGTTCTCCGGTCGTAAGGATTGGTCGTCGAAATCGCTAGTAACGTATTGGGAAAAAGCCGGAATAGCTGAGTCAAGTTATGGCGACCAGTGGGAGCGGGCAAACACATTCCGAGCGGCCGCTTGCTGACGGCCGAGGCCTTGCCTCGTCAGAAGGCTCATCGTCTATTGTTGCATACGACGTGTGGGGTGAAAACCACTCTTGCATCTGCAAGTGAGTATGTCGGCGAATGTCAGGGCTCCAGTCGTGGGGTGTGTCCCTGGCCTGTCCCACCGTAAAAAAACCTGATCCACCGGACCGCAACGCCGTCACCCAGCTGTGAATTGCCACGGAGTACGCCTGGCCAATAGCCGCTTGCACCGTGAGAACACAGACAGCGACAGCATGTGCCACGACAGGCGGATTCCCGACCTGGGCGGAGTGACTTTTAACGTCACCACGTCGAGTATTCGAAGTGCCCCAAACTGTCATATCGAGTATACTTCCAAACGCAGACGATACGATAAGGAAACATGTCCGTATTTATTACCGGCACCGATGCCTGAGCGCCCAGTTGGGAAGGTTTCTGTCAAGGGATCCGATCGGGTATGCGGGCGGGATTAATCTTCGCCTAGCCAGCTTTGTGCCAAGTGGTGTGGACCCTTCGGGCCTAGTTTGTTGCTGCTGCTGTGTCGAGGACCTAAAGATCATCAATCTTCACGCTTTCAACGGCTACAATCCAATTCTGTTGAGGTTCGGGAGAAGGGCCCGTCAATTGGGACACGTATTCGATGTCGTTGTCGAACTCAAGTACAAATACCATTTCTCCTACCACCTCTTCGGGGATGGCGAAGTGTCTGACTGTTCACTCTCCTGGAAGGAACGAACCAATATGCCCATGTATCCGGGCATGGTTGGGCATCGTTGGATTGAGGTACCGCCAAGGAATAATCAGACTCTTAAACCGTTCTCTCAGCGCGAGAAGCCATGTCCGGGTGAGGAAACAATCGTTCTACCGGAGGCGCCAGGATTGGGCATTTCGCGCAACCGTACTGCTAAGCGGTATCTCTTCATTGTTGTAACTGTAAGAAGCTGCAGCCGTTGCCATTGCGCGAAACAATCGCAGTCGGTTTTTGCGGCACAGTACTTGGAACTAGATCGCGGGAATCCGTCAAGGCAGGATTTCTATATCGGTTCACCGGCAATACTTATGACAAACCCATATCCCTGAGAGATCGCAGTGCCATATGAATATTATCACATCACTCTACTGTCTTGTCGGGATCATCGTTGTCAGCGGTTGTCATGGTGTCAGCTCCAGTTCTGACGCGGAAAACGAGGAATGGCTATTCGTCGGCACAGTCAGCGTAGACGTGCTTGACCGCGTTTGCTCGGAGTTAGATGACGAGAACATTGTCTACGTGATCGATTCGGCGACGCTACCGGCGATCCTGGTAGCAGCCAATGATGTCGCGACTGCCAAGAAGATACTTACAAGGTACAAAGAGAACATAGAATCAAGAAATCGAGACGTTCCAATGGACAGGAGTAGGAAAGCAGTTAGGCCGTAACGGTGAGGAAGGCGCGTGGCGCAAGCGGCGAGGGAGTGACGGCAGAATCGCCAGTGACTCTATACTAAAGGGGAAAAGTAACGCGCGGGTCTTCTCCCCCGAAGCGCGCCGGAGCGAGGGGGGGCGGCGTTCGGGCAAGCGCGACACCGTCCGACGCGTTGCCCAGCACACAATCGGTGACAGACAGCCGTCATTTCAGTCTTTTTCCCCTCCGCACGTACGAACCGCCAGCCCAGTGGGCTGGCGGTCGATTTGAAAACCGGCCGGTCCATGCTGCTGCCTTCCCGGTTCTTCCTGGTTCTTCCGTGGCCGACGTGTCTGACCCATGTCACAGTAACACATAAGCCATACGCGCCTGCCGATTCTCAGTCGGCGGCGGACTTCGGCCACCGAGTCGGGGATTCGGTCGCCAGCGTCAGGTCGTATTCGTAGCCTTACCGAATTTGGAAGCCGCCTGCTTTAGCAGGTGGATCCGTCACACAGTCCACCTAACGCCTCGCCAATCAAGACCCCCATGGGCTCGCCCCATGGGTGAATCAGTCTCGCAGCTAAGGAGGATCGCCGCATGAACGCCCCCCGGTTCGGGACGCGCGCTCCGGTGCCCATTAGCTTGAGAGACTTTGGTTCCCACGGGACA
>JAJSAJ010000957.1 GCA_024274855.1 Planctomycetota bacterium
GTTATCCGGCTCAATCGTCATGGCATTTCCAAAATCGAAACGCAAGCGTTTGGTTGTCGATGAAATGCCCTACGTAACCTGCGTATCCGAGAATGGGCGAACAACGAATGGCGGCGTCAGGCTTCGCGTGATCATCGCAGCGGAGTACGGACACAAATCACTCTGTGTCGTCTCCGGAATCGTGAATCGCGACTACTGGCTCGACTTTCCAGATATCGACATCGATAAGACGTTCTCAATTACACCGCGTGTCATTTGTGAACTCATCCGGCACGCTCTAGCCAATGGTTGGTCGCCAACCGAATCGAAAACCCAAGCGACGATTGAACTGGACAACGATGGTCTGTTTGCGATAATGCGTCGAATTGAATCCGACATGTGACTCCGGTGTTCGAGAGCCGAAGCGTCAACGCAAAACGCCGGATAATTGGAACTGCAAACACCTAGCAAACCCGAACAAGTTCGGACACATCCACAAGGTCAACAGCGAACTTGGGTTGACGGTGCCGTTGATTACAACTCCGCTCAATTACCTCAGTGAGGGTGATTCTGATGGAACCTAATCCGCTACGAGAGATACGCGAAATTCGCCGCCAGATTTCTATGGAGTGCGATAACGATCCAGAGAAGGTGTTCGACTATTACATGGCTCATCAGGAAAAGATGAAGTCTACCGGCAAATTTAAGTTCGTAACCAAGCCAGTAGCTCGTGTACCCAGCGGAATGGCCACAGAACAAGCGATTGGAGCGGTTCCACTTCAACGGTGGAGTCTGGTAACCGTCCTCGGTAATCTTGTCGGGGGCGGTCTGGCAGAAAGCGGCCAGTTTCCACACGGCCCGCAAGTAGCCATCATGAGTCCGTTGGCTCATGCCCCCCAAATGTAGATCTTCGGCTATGCGCGTGTAGAGTGGACCAGTGAAGTAAGAAGAATGTGGCATCAGAAAGCTCCTTGTTGAAGTGAGTGAAGGAACAACAAGGAAAAGATGCCTGCGCAAACGTTGACCGGCCACAAATCGATCGGCTACAATGACTCAAGGTCCCGGCAAACCCCGCCGCGACAGCGGATTCCTTGAACACACCGTTGGACATGCTCGTTCTCCATCGAGGTCTATGTTACATCAACCACAAATGAAAACATTCTTGAGTTATAGCCGACGGCACTCACACTTCGCCCGAAGGATTGCCGAAGTTCTCTTGGCGAATGGTCTCGCCGTGTGGTTTGACGAATACGAGTTGCTCAAATTTCGAGCAAGAAGCTCGCAGCTCATGGATGACATATCTGCTGGACTCGCTGGAAGCGATTCTGGCATACTCATTTCAAACCTTGACTATCTAGTATCCGCCCCGTGCATGAATCTAGAAGCGCGCAATCTGCTTTCTCGCAAACCCCAGATTCCGATACTCCACATTTCTGAACCGGCAACGCCGAAGGCTGGAGTTGCATTATCAGCAGTTGCATCGCATCCGGGAATCGAGGCACGGGCATGCGACTCGTTTTGACGGTGTCGTTGCCGAACTCACAAGATTCTTCAGCCAAGAAATCAGCGTACATCGCGACGACAATGCGGGCGACTCTCGTGAAATCGGTTGGCCTATCAACGACCATCATTTCAAATTGGATGTGAGAGGATGGGACATCTCATCCGAGAGGATTTCTGTCCAACGCGGTGATGCGGAAGGCCCGCAACTATGGCGTCACATTCGTAAAGTTCAGCTGGGGATCAACGTGACCGTCGGAAAGCATGGAAGCAGTCGAGCACAAATTGAATCTACATGGAAGGATGAGACTGTAGAGTCTCGGTGGAAGTACTATGAGTATGCGATTGGAAAGGCGCAGTGGTTCGTCACGGGGCGGAGCCCTCGATTGGTGCGTCGCCTCCGGCGGCAGAAAAGTCGACTCGGGGATTGGTTGACGTGGCATGCAAAATCGATGGGAATGCGCGCAGTGCTTCGAGGCTTTGGTATACGTGGAGCTGGGATTCATCTTTACCATCACTTGGGAAGCGATCATTTTGCAACAACCTACCACATGCGATGCCTCGGTTGGTTCAGAACGTATTCAATCTTGGTACCGGACCGCAGTGGTGGGAGCGACTTCGAATTCGTCTTTACGGCCAATTGCAAAGGCACATTTAAGGAGTTTTGTAGGTATGCACATCTGTTTGATGAAGTCGCTATATCGCTCAGCAGAACTGACCCGCCTTCGCTCAGCTAAACTGACCCACTACTTGGAAAAGAAGAATGGGCAGTTGTTCCCTTCCTTTTTCCAAGTAGTCTTTTCAAGAAGTGGGATCGCGTAACCTGGGCTAGCGATCAGAGAGTTCGCGATGTGATAAGGAGTGTGGGGAGAATCGTTTGAAGCGATTCGTTTTCACGGTCTTTGCGTTGGCGCACAAAAATCCTCGCCCTGCTACTCGGCGCGCGAGCGTCGAAGAAGTAGGACGAGGGTGTGAATAGTATTGGAATTGTAACCGAGAACCTGTCTCTTTTTGGTCGCGATCGGGGAATTTTTCTCGGATCGACCAAATTGGCACCAAGGCGAACAGGTCAATCCGCTTGTTCGGCAATATCAGACGACGCTCGACTCCCTCTTGGAGTCCGATGCCGGGCTGAAGGAGTGTATCAAGCACTGCCTTCACTGTGGGATTCGATTTTTGGCAGCTTCCCA
>JAJSAJ010000958.1 GCA_024274855.1 Planctomycetota bacterium
AAGATCCTGGCGGCGGGCAGAGCATGTCTGAACCAGCGCCGTGTGCGCGAGGCGTTCAAGACCGCGTTTACCAACATCAAGCCCATCGACGGTGTCATTGTCGGCATGTTTCACCGCTACTTCGACGAAATCAAGTTCAACGCCGACGCCACGCGCCGCTACGGGCAAGTCACTCAAGGCTGAGTAAGCACCACAACGACGGAGTCGATTCCATGGATCCCGCCTCGTCCCTTCGTGTTTCCGACATATCACGGCGCCGATTCTTGAAAGGCGCCGGCGGCGTGTTGGCGGCTGACTCGCTAGTGGGTTGGCCGAGCATTTCTCGCTCGGCACACGCCGCCGGGTCGGAGATGATCCGCATCGGCTTCATCGGTTGTGGCAACCGTGGCACCGGGGCTTGCAAGGAAGCCTTGAGCGTCAAGGCCCCCGTGAAGCTTGTGGCCGTCGGCGACCTGTTTCCCGAACGCATCGAAATCAGTCTGAGGAACCTGCGCAAGTATCCAGAGGTCAAAGCGCGGATGGACGTGCCCGCCGAGCGATGTTTCACGGGGTTCGATGCCTACCGGAGAGTGCTCGAGGCAGACGTGGACATGGTCCTATTGACCACGCCGCCGCATTTTCGGCCGATGCACTATGCAGCTGCGATCAAGGCCGGCAAGCATGTGTTCATGGAAAAGCCGTTGTGCATCGACGCCCCGGGATATCGTACGCTTGTGGCGGCCAACGACGTGGCACGGCGTAGGAAACTCTCGGTAGTTGTCGGGCTGCAACGGCGGCACCAGCAGAACTACCTGGAGGCGATCAAAAGGATTCGCGACGGCCAGATCGGAACCATCTCGCTGCTGCGGACCTATTTCAACATGCCCTCCGGCGGTCGAAGCGGGAAACTGAAGCCCGAGGGCATGCGCGAAATGGAGTATCAGATTCGCCACTGGGGTGTCTTTTGCTGGCTTTGCGGAGACCACCTTGTGGAGCAGGCCACACATGAAATTGACGTGGCCAATTGGGTCATGGATGCCCATCCGGTGCGCGCCAACGGAATGGGCGGGCGAGAGGTTCGATTCGGGCCAGGCAACGGCGATATCTTTGATCATCACTTCATCGAGTTCGAGTACGCGGGCGGAGTGCGGTTCTACTGCCAGGCTCGGCAACAGCCTGGCACCTGGAGCCACGTCTCCGACAACGTCCAGGGGACCAAGGGCGAGATGACGATCGGTACCGGCGCTTGGGGGATGGGTAAGCTTGGTCCGCGCGAGTTGAGATCACGAAAATGGCGAGCCATCAACCCCTACCAGCAGGAACACCAGGATCTGGCCGCAAGCATCCTTGGTGATGGACGATATCGCATGGAAGCCGACTACGGTGCCACTAGCAGCATGACGGCCGTGATGGGCCGCATGGCCACGTACTCCGGTAACCTGGTTACGTGGGACGAGGCGATTGCCGCCACGCAGCGTCTGGCGCCGGTACGCTACGCTTTGGACGCAGAACCACCGGTCCTTCAGCTGCCTGACGGCAGCTACCAAGCCGCCATACCAGGGATCAGCAAAGTCTTCTGATGTGCAAACCGGAAAGGCGTCCTGGAACTGTTTTCGGATCGGAAGTAAACGTATCGCTGAATGTGGTACGCGGCGATGATCATTGGGTATTGGAAATTGGAAGTCCACAGTCGATGAGCGTGCCACCAAACGTGTCGCCGGACTCGACACAGCCATGCTACATTGGCCGCAATTGAGTGCGAGATCGTCGTAAGGCCTGTCTTCGGCGACGGAATCGTATTTCTGCAATTGTGGCGACAGAGCCGAATCTACGCTGTCTCCGCCGAAAACTGCGTCAGACCCCAGCGGCGTGAACGGCTACCCGTTTTCCAACGAGAGTGCCGGGCGTCTACCGCGTTCGTATTTCAATCCGCATATGGTTCCACGTATAGTTGACTGTATGGGATTTCCCTTTTTTGTCCTCCATGGCCGTCTGATCGGAAGAGCGTGTCCTTGTGAAAAGTCACGCCAGTTAGCGCACCCTTGCCGGCAATCTCGTTCGGTCCGTCCGTCTGCGCTGAGTCGACCATCGCCACCTGGTTCATCTCAACCTGCGACAGAACATGGCTGTAAACACGGACATCATCGATCGCGCCCAGGAACCTGCGTTCGCCCTGCATGGAACCGACCGTGAATCCCTTGCCAAGACGATAGACAATACGACCCTTTGTACGCTCCATGCCGACTTTGACACCGTCCTTATACACATAGAGCGAGTTGGCTGCATCATCGAAGATCCCGGCAATGTGGTGCCACTTACCGTCACGGATGTCGACATCTCCCGATCCGACACTGGGCCAACCGGAGCCATTGTAGAAGTAAAAGAAGACACCATCGTCATCGTGGCGGTTGACAACCAATCCGTAGTTGTCGCCTTGCCCCGCTACCCAGGACGGACTCTTGGCTGAAGGATCAACCTTGACCCATGCGGCAACCGTAACCGATGCGGGCTTGAGTTCCTTGGAAGCCGCAGCGACTTCCACGTCATGGGATCCGTCAAATACCAATGCGCTGTTGGCGATACCGCTTTCCCTCTTCAAGTCGCCACGGAGCGTACCGTCATTGCCGCTGCCAGAACTGTCATACGCCACGTTGCCAGAGCGCTCATCAAACTTCCAGTGACCGACCAGGCCAGCCGAGGCGTTGGTCCACACCATCGACACCACAGCACACGAAGTCAGGTAGACAAGAGTGCCACCACTTAATCGCATTGCATTACTCCTTTGGAAAGAGTTTATCGCAGGTGCCTTTGTTCTCGAAGAAGTGCAAATGAGAGGTTCTTGATGCTCTCCGATTCATAACTCAATGCACAAGCCCTGGATCTGATAAGGTCTGACATTGGGCCGAATGCGCCTGCCCGACACCGACAAGTCGCCAGCGATCTCGTGTTCCAACAGGTTAGGATTCACCAATCAATAACTGTCGCCCTCTTTCACGTAAGACCCCCATGGGCTCGTCCCATGGGTGAATCAGTCTCGCAGCTAAGGGTGTCGCCCTCTTCCACGTAAGACCCCCATAGGGCTTGTCCCATGGGTGAATCAGTCTCGCAGCTAAGGATTGCAGTATTCCACAAAACGGACAATCAACGTGTTCGAGTGCTCGGCACGCGTTTCACCAGCAACAACCAGGTTTTCCGGCTCAATCGCAACAAGCGAGAAGGCCGGCGGCAGTTTGCCCGATCCGTTCCGTGGCTTGACATAGCTCTGTTGAATGTCAATAAATTCACATGCTAATCGACTCGGCGTCTTGCCGCAACAAACGGCGATGCCGGCCTCGACATGGTGCTGGACAATCCAGAAGCCAATATGCGGCGCAATCCCTGCCATGACGGCGCACGGCGTGTACGCAGACATTGCGGAGATTGGATAGGCGGTTACGACGGGGGGGATGGCGAGCCGAAGGAAGGCACGCCGGCGACGCGGTGTTCTCTGAGGTAAATCCAGATGGCCTATCGGTTGCTCTGAAACGAGCGGAATGCGCTAACGCGTGTTCAGGATGAACGCCAGCAGCATGTCGTTTTCCGTGAAAAGTGAGCCACGTGACTTGCAACTCATCTACCGAAAAATGCGTCTGGCGGCGGATACGCCTTTCAGATGGGAGACACCCATCCGCTTGGTCACTTTTTCCAAGCTTGCCGGTGGCCCGATTTCGTTGACGTAAGCCTTTATTTTTTGTGAGTGCTAGCACCCGAAAGTGGTGTTAAAATCGAAGATTGCAAAAGTCCAATAATGACAACGATGATGCGTGTGCGGATTATGCCGATTCCTCTGTGACTATCGAATATGCCGGTTGTGCAGTCCCGTGTCAGGCCAGAACAGTCAGGATGGCAGGAATCCGGTCTCGAGTGTTGGGCTCGTAGTCGATGAAATCAACAGGACCCGCATATCTGTCCGAAGTGGATACCGGCTATCAACAGACAATTCCGCGACAAAGAGGCTGAGCATGAGAACTTTCACTCTGTGTGCGCTCACGCTGGTAGGGGCCCTCACGATCGTTTGCCCAGCGATCTCGCAGGCTGCCGGCGAGATAGAGTTCGGAACGTGCTGCGCGAAGGCTGAGGTCGACACTTGGAGCGGCAGATTAGGCGAACGGTTCCGCGATGCAGCATTTCAAGGCGGCATAGATGTCCTGTTTTTTGATGTCTACGCAAATCACGGCGTTGGTGGAACAGGTTCAGATTTTTTTGTAACTGTTTAGCCGCCTGCAGTAGGGCTTGCATTTCACTGCTGTCTTTTCGGCTGATCGACCCCAACGGCCTTGTGCCGTTGGTGAGCGAGTCTATTGAGCTAAGGCCGGCATGTCATGCCGACGGCCGCTCGCTCCCCGCCGCCAAAGGCGGCGGGGAGCGAGCGGAAAGGTGGTTTTCATCACATGCTTTTTAGCTCGAGAGACTTATTCACCCATGGGACAAGCCCATGGGGGTCCTCCGACCAACGCGCGTTCTCCATTTGGCTAAAGTGTAACATTTTTTTGAAGATTTCGACACCTCCGTAGATGCCAGATATTGGTTCGGTTATCGTCGTGCGGACGGAATCGGTTTGCACGTACGATACTTTGAATTCGAGGGCGATCCTTCGGCGGCAAACGAATTCGTTGATGTCACCGTGTTCGATCTGGAAGGCAGCGCCGTTCTCGGCGTCCGTGATTGGGAATTGACGGGCATCGCGGGTTTCCGATACGGGGAAATCGCTTGGAGTGACGAAAACGGTGCCCCTGGATTTTCCTTCGAAGGAGTTGGGATGACGCTGGGCGGCGAAGTGCGACGGATGCTTTGTCCCAGTCTGGCGATCGTCGACCGTTGTCGTTACAGCGCGTTGTACGGGGAAATCAAGGAGGTTGTCACAATCGATGATGTTGCCGACGGAACTGCTGTTCATGGGTTCGAGACCAGCATCGGTGTGGAATGGAACCGTTGTACACGGATCGGACAGCTGACCATCGGCTTCGGCTGGGAACAACAACTCTACGCCAGTCTGAGCGGCAACGTCGACAGCGACATTGATCCAGAGGACGTGGACATTACACTGGCCGGTCCGGTGTTTTCCGTTGCCTTGGCGCGGTAAGCCAATCGCGCATCGCAATCAGGGTTTTGTCTGTCGGGGTTGTGCCGCCACGGTAAACTTCGAGGATGATTTTCTGAATGCCCATGCCACGAAAGACGCGAACCGATTCCTCACGGGCGACATCATTCGTCGCCATCTGGTTCACATGCCCCGCCGTCATGTAGGTATGGAGCTGGAGCGTCTCCCTCGACACGATGGCTAACGTGGCATGAGTGGCTGTCATTTCGCGGGGTCGGCAAGCCAGCTCAGGTTGACCCGCACGAGCGTGATCTGCTCGTACAGTTTCTTCTCGCCACGCTCGAACAGCAAGTAAATCGTTCCGTCCGGGCCAGCGGCCAATGACGAATAGGCACTCGGACCGGCGTAGACCAGCCGTTTGACCGGCCAGCTTGTTCCTTGATCAAAGCTCGCCCAGATGGTCATCCGGACTCGGGTCTTGCCCGGGTTATCCGGCGTGCTGAACAGTAGGACATCTTTCCCGCCGGTTGCGCTGCGTGGCATGCAGACCAGCCCGGCATTGCACCCATAGCTTGGCTTGGTCCCATATTTGAAATAGAACGGCTCGCCCACTTCGAACAGATCGTCCGCGACTTGCCAGTCGACCCACATCGCACCTCCGTCGTGGCTCCAGGCAATGCGTCGCTTGTGGTCGACCGACATGTGGGATCGCGAGTTGTAGTAGATCCGTCCGTCGGACAGCTCGGCCAATGTTCCTTCTCCGGTCCCGCTCTGCACCGGCGCGCTCGTCTGCCAGGTCTTTCCGTGGTCGTCGCTGTAGATCGCCGTGTTGTAGTTGTACGGCCACCATTGCTGATCATTGTTGCCCTCGGGAGGTTGTACGCGCGCCGGCATCAGCAGTCGACCGACGTGTTTTCCATGCTGGAGCGTGATTCCCGACTCGGAACACGTGGTCTGTGCCGGCACGGTACTGCCCGACGCGCCGTGGCCAAGTGGATTCGGCCGCACAACAATCGTCTCGCGTTGCCAAGTCTTGCCATCGTCTCTACTCCGCCAAAGAAAACCGTCCTTGGAACGTACGACCATCACATCGCCTGTCTGGTTGTCCACAATGGCGCTGCCGCCCGCATCCGGTCCGATCTTTCGTTCCGGGCTCCACGTGCGGCCGCCGTCGGTGCTGCGACGCACTCGGTTACCGCTACCGGCGAAGGCGAGTACCGTGCCGTGTGTCGTAACGGTGATGTTCGGAATGCGCACCGACGAGAACAGATCCTGCATGTCAAACACGGGCTTGTCATCGGCAGGTGCTGGTTCCTGGGCGATGCACAACGGATCTGGCAGCATTGTCGCGATCCAACACAAGGTCAATGTCAACGCAGAGAATCTCGTCATGATTCATGGTCCTTGGCAAGTATGGTCTTTGGTAAACATAGTCTTTGGTAAACAGGATCGGGTACGAAGTTGTGGGAAATCGCTCGACGCATTTTATCATATTTCCACCTGCCTTGGGCCGCGGCGCCCGCTGTTGTTCGCGTGGAAACAGGCGTGATGGGAACCAAGACACGCTGGTTTCCGGCTTTCGTGAATTCCGGCCGCCCATGTTTCAAGCGTTCATACGGTTTCGATCTTCGTTTTACGGCTCGTGGCTCGCTTCGTCCTGGACGACGCCCGACTCGTTGATGTACGATCGTAGCAAGCTTGGTTGCCATGTCGTCCTGTCGAATACTTTGTTGAATGGGGAATGAGAAGCATGAAAGACGCGAAAAAACACGATCGCAGCAGAAGGAAGTTCATTCTGGGCGCTGGAGCGTTTACAGCCGGGACCGCAACCAATTGTGTCTCTACGACGCAGGCAAGCGAGACCACGATCTATCCCTACAAGAAACTGAATGTTGCCGATTATCGCCATGACCGCCAACGCGATGAAGGGAGACCAAGAACGGCGCCTGGCGGCCGGTATGGATGGCTACGTATCGAAACCGGTGAAGCGGAAGGCACTGTTCGATGAGATCGATCGAGTGCTGGAGACGTTGTGACATCGGGTGATGCCGCGGCCTTGGTCCAATCGGCACATACACTCAAGGACCTGATCGAGTACAATGAGGCGTGTTGATGGGCTAATCCTTCCTCTCATCGACTTGCACATGCTCGGCCACATAGCGATACGAGTACAGCCATCCGTTGGCTACGTACCACAGGTCGCGCCGGTTAGCCACGTGCGCCAGGTGTTGCATCAGACTGGAGCCCTGTCGGCCGTCGATACCGTCGCG
This sequence comes from Planctomycetota bacterium, assembly GCA_024274855.1. GTDB lineage: Bacteria > Planctomycetota > Planctomycetia > Pirellulales > Pirellulaceae > JAJSAJ01. Next base: position 7,330 of record JAJSAJ010000958.1, read on the forward strand.
TGTGTCGTGGATCACGCTGTTTTCATATCGGTCCGCGTGCCACATGGCGTAGAAGATGCCGCCCGACGCGACAACGGTGTCGAACGCGCGATTCAATAATTCGACGTCCTTTGCATAGTACCTTCCCGCTGGATGCCGCGATTGGAAGACCGAGTCATACGAAACTGTCTGCAGACCGCCGATACCGAAGTAACCGTGGCCGACGTTCCATGGCACGTAGACGGTGCTGGACGGATTGTCGTGCCGATTCCAGGCTCGTAAGAAAAGGAATGCATCGCCAGCCGTCTGCTCCACGTCCGCATCTTCGTAGCCACAGGGCAGAATGAACGTGAACACATGCTGGCCGTACGGTATTTCTTCCAAGTGCGCAAGGATATCGTCCCGGCAACCGAGAATCTCCGTTTCATATCCGGAAACCAAGTACTTGGTGCGGTTGCACGGATGCGTCGCCGTGTGAACCGCCGGTTCCCAGCTGAATTGTTCCCGACTCAGTTCCTCCTGCATTCGCTGCCACATTGCGGGTCGATCCACGGCCCGGCTGTTGACGGCGATGGTCACGGGTATGTGAAATGTCCGGCACGCGTGCACAGCGGCTTGGTACTTATCGGACGCGTCGTTCGCCATGCCCTTCCAGGCGGCGCCCGGGTGCGAACTGGTGCGTCTTCCCCAGTTGTCGTTGGACAGCGTGTAAGCGGCTTTCCGGTTGTCGTAGTACTTGGCAACGACATCGAATTTGACCGATGGTACGTTCGCAAACTCTAGCTGGATCGTATTGGCCGCACCGAATCCGACCGAAACATATGCTTTTCGCGCAATCCGATCGAACCGCACACACGCCGTGCCGTTGAAAGAGTCGGCTGGTGTTTTCTCTTCCAGCAGTTCCCACTGTGCGGACGGGCTATCGCGCGACCAGACTCTCGCATCGGCCGGAATATCGGGTAGATGAAACGCGTAGGTGACCGGATACTGAAATCCCCACTTTTTCCATGCAGCTCGCTCGATAGAAACCGAAAAACGATGTCGCTGTCGCTTTGATGCGGGACCGTCTGCTTGCTCGCCTCGGAGCCTGGCCACCAGTTCATCGGCGTGCCGACAAGCTTGAGCTGCCAGTTTTTCACAGTGGTCTGTCAGATATGAACGGGCCGCTTCCGGGTCGCGTTTCCACAATTCGAGCGACTTTTTCTCTACGGCCTGTTGGTCTTGAAACACTTGTTGTTCGAAAGCCTTCCAGACTAAACGCACGATCCCAATTCGGTGATCGTAATCTTCCTGGACTGTGTCTTGAAGCGTCTTGAACTTCCACCAAGCTAGACGTAGATTCGGCTTGAACGTTCCCTGGGGCGGGTTGAAATGATGTTCCAGACTCATTTGCGTTTCGATGTCACACTTGCGGTAGTAGTTCTCCGGCGTCTTGGTAATGCCGATGTACCAGGGCGTCAGTACGCTTGTGGAAGGTTGGGCCGTGGCACGCCAGTAGACGCATCAGATCCCACTGGGCATGCCGCTGCGCAGCTGGAACACGGCACCCTCTTGCGTGACGGGATTGCTCAGCGGATTGGGCGTCTCGGTGTTGCGAATGATCGCTGCCACCGCAGCCACGGTCATCATTGTCTTTGGGAGGATTCCCAACGGCGGTGGTTGGTTTGGCGGCCAGGAACTCTGTCTTGCGGCGACCAGATTCCTACCTCGCCAGCGGCGTATGTCCGGGGCGTTCTGCCGGTCGGCTCGGTAGACGTTACGAAAGCTGAACGGTTGCCCGCCTTTGGGATCGAACCAGCCTCGTTGCGTGGCGTAGTCGATCAGATCGGGCGAAGCCAGAAAGTTTTTGCTGTCCTCCAAATCCACTTGGCCGATGATGTAGATGTTCGGCAAGATCACGACTACATTGTCCGGCACGCGTTGCGCCACCCAACGCCGCCCACGAACGGCGGCGAACAGCCACGCTTCGGTCGAGTCCGCGATGACGTACGTTCGTCCCGAATCGTAATACCCGAACTGCTCGACCAGTTGGCCGGCCAGCTCAACACCTTGGTGGGCGGTCCGAGCCCGTTCGGCCACGAGACGCCGAAGCATATACCCGATGCCGCCTTGGCGGATCTCGCCGCGCTGGACCAGTGCGTCGTAGCCATCTTCCCTGGAGGGGCATCCATCGCTGACGACCGCCACCCCCCATTCGTTAACATAGGCATCGCTGTTTTCCAGGCCCGGGTTCTCCGTCCACAAAAAGGCCCACGTTTCGGGCACTTGCGGCAGGGATCCTCCGCGCCGAAGTCGGACGACTGCGCCGTCCGGATACTGGCGCCGCGGAACACGGCGCCAGTTCAGTATCCGCCGGCCCCCATTCTGCTCGTTGTGCCCGACCAGTACCGAGCCGTCGGCCGAAGCGGACCGGCCCACGACCACGGCATAACACCCGCGAACTTGCAATTGTTGTGAGAGGGAAACGGTCAGTGCCAAAACGGTGGCAGCAGTCAGAAACAACCGGCACATAAAGATATCTCCCGTATTAGTACTGGGGGCAACTCTTGACACCTGGCAATCGCGACCGTCCGCGGTACGTTTGCCTGTGTTATACCACGAACGATCCGCCGGGTGTGGAATACGCATACGCCGTCTACCATGTTACGGTCCGAGGTAACGAGCGCAAGGCAAAGGTGGCAGCCGACTACGGCTATCGTGACGGCAGCGGTATTCACCGCGTGGTTCAGCATTTGTAGGAAAAGGCCCAGGACGATCCAGCCGTTGGGTGTTGTTTCAAGGCACTTGCTGAGGAAATGTGCCTCTTCCGGAGAATGAGTGGGTTGGATTTACGGTCGCGGAGCGTTTGGCCCTTGTTTCTAGGTGTTTTTGCGTGTTTTGAGGGTTGTACAATCTCGATGTCGAATTATTTTCTACTCTCAGGAGGCACCGAACCAACTGAATAGTGGGTTCCGTGAGCCCCTTCCGCCTTCGCCTTCGCATCGGCCCTCGCCCAGCGTTTCTGGGGGCGATGCGAAGGTGATGGTGGTAGGGGCGGCCCCTTTCGTCG
>JAJSAJ010000086.1 GCA_024274855.1 Planctomycetota bacterium
ACTTCGATGCCCTGTTTGGCTCGGCAGCCTTCGATCAGGATACGCAACAATCTCGCGTCACCCGGTGTCGTGTTGATCGGAATGCGTTCGAATTGCTCAATAAACGATTCACGAGTCTTTGCCAGCTCTTCAGCGTCATCGGCCCAGATGGGGGAGCCAATGGTAAACAGGACCAGTAACGTCCAACAGACTTGGTAACGGTTATTCATAATGTTCTCCTCCTAAACCTGACGAGCCGGAACCATTACAAAGTACACTCCAGAAGCCGCCTGCTTCAGCTGGCGGAGCAGTCTCGCACTGAACCTAGCCCGGACTCGCCGGAAGCATTCAGAAATGCACAAATTTCTCGAAGGTCCAACGTTCATTCTAGCCTTGAAACTACGTGGTAAGTCGAAGTGCCTGAAAATGTTCTTGCCATTTTGCGCGGAACTTGATTGCTAACGGTCTCGCGCGGGCGTCACCCGCAACCCAAGTGGCGGAGCCACGACCAGTATTGTCGAACGGACGCCCACGTCCGTTCATTCGACGGACCTGGAGGTCCGTCGGACAACATGCGCGCACGGCGCGCGCATCCTACGAACGAAGACTCTGACGACGCTGGGCCTCGAACCACTGCGCTTCTACCGCTCGGATCATAATAACCCGCTCCCGTTGGTCGCTGAACCTTGACTCAAATGCGCCCTATGCCATTTTGCCATCCGTGGGTCTTTTCTCCCTCGGTTGGTTCACCTGTTCCCCATGGTCGCCGACGACAACCAAACGAATTATACTGCCATCGGACACGTGTTACACATCGAAAGATCATTTTCGTCCGACCTTTGTGGCTCATGATAACCCACAGAGCCCCCGAAACTATCTCGCAAGAGGTGTTCACGCGACGGTCGAGCGGGTCGGCTTGTCCGAACAACCCACCTATGGGTAATGAACATTGGTCGACCGAGGCTTGAGATGGAGCTGCGGGCCTGTCGTCCAATTCCGCTTTCCAAAGGAACCCACCATGGCCACTTCATTCTCACGAACACATGTTGCTCGTTCAGTTGCACGCGATCAGTACCAATCCGCAGCGGGCTGCCATTTCGATCAGAAACCACACTGGCTGCGGCTTCGTGCGTCCGAGGCCAGCCGAGAGGAATCAGCTCCTCTCCACCCAATTCAGACGTTCCTCTTGAAGCAGACCGTCACCACCCTGATGATCGTGGCGGTGCTTCAAGGTTCATTCCGGTTTGGCCAAGCCGGCGAGCAGCGCTGCTGGTGGCACGACTATCAGACAGTACTTTCCCATCCATGGCAAAAACGAGACAAGGCATGGGAAATGGGCATCATGGCGGAACGTAGCGTCTGGGCAACCGGCTGGTACGGCCCCTGGTGGATTCAGCATCAAATGCAACTGACCAATCGCTGGTCTGTTCAGGGCCGTACGGCGCCTTTTCAAAAGCTCGGTATCCGAAACATATTTTATTATGATGCGGGCGAGTTTGGTCAGTTCGTCGCACTGGTTCGCGATCGAAAGATCGTGTTGAACCAATGGGAGCTTTGCTTCTATCGTGACGAGCAAGGAGAGCTGATGTGGTTTGGTAAGGATGGGTTCTATCGGGACACCCATCCACTCGACATGAAGAACTACCGCGATTTCAACCTACCTGCCTGGAAGCTGCCGGATGGCACTCGCGTGTCAAGTGTTTTCGAGCTTGCTAGAGTTTCGTTTGATGGCAAACGAGACACGTGGGACTTCAGCAGTGTTCGGCCGTCGAAGGAAATCGCCGAGAAGTTGAACCTTGCCGCCTTCTTGCATTCTGGCCCAGACCCGGTCCCGCCAAAGGCGGGCTTGAGTCTCGGGAGAATCTGCTCCTACGACCATTCGAATCCCTTCTTACTCAAGGACTTCGAGACGGGCGTCGGCATGATGCTGACACTCCAGCCTGACGTCCTCCATTTCGATAATTACTTCGACAACGAGCTGCTCTATCCCGACCGTTCGGCTTTCGGCCCATGGAGCCTTGAGAACTTTCGACAGTTCCTGGTCACACATCGCAACGATTTGAAGAAACAATCGATTGATATCGGCAACCTGCAACAATTCGATCTCAGGAAGTACATCACGAACAAGCCGTTTCGCTCACGCGGGCATGGCTGGCATCACCATAACAAAGCGTGGTGCGACGATCCGATTTGGAACATGTTCGTCTGCTAGAAATATCAAGACGCCGATCGGCTGTTTCGCGATCTTTACACATTCTGCAAGTCAAGAAGCCGGCGGGAGGGTACGGAAGTTGTCGTGGTCGGTAACACGAATCCACTGTTTCCAGGTCGCAGCCTGAGTGGCGGGGCCATCGACATCGCTCATTTCGAACACCATGCAGCCGTTCAGTTTGGACCGATTGTCGTACCGACCGGCCTGCCTCCACTTGGTCGCTTGGGCGGAGTCGTCCGACTCGGAGCCGCCGTCAGTTCCGCGGGATACTGCTGGCCGACCATCTATGTCCCTCAACGCCTAAGTGGCAAGGGGCATGAGAACCTGCACAAGGTGATAGCCATGGATTGTCTGGCCAATCGCGGTGTTCTTGACTACAACTACCAATACCGCAATGGATATTCACCCGGTTCGGATACCAGCGCCGCGTGGGCCGACTGCTTCATCAAACAGTTCGCATCCTACTATGGTCGTCGCATACCTCGCGCCGATGTCGGACTCGTTTTCCCCGGCCAAACGCAACTGGCCAACCTCTCCGTCTTTACACTCCTCCCGGAACTATCCCTCTATGACTATCTGGGCTGGGCCCAAGCGATGACGGAACTCCATGTGCAATGGGAGGCCGTCCCGGACGACCAGATTTCAGACCAGCGACTTGCGAAGTTCAAGGCTGTCGTCTTACCGACTGTCACATGTCTATCCGATACCACAATCAATCAAATTGCCAAGTACGTCCAAGATGGTGGCCGAGTCATCGCCTCCGGAAACGTCGGAACCCGTTACAGTTCTGACAGGTTCCTCTGGCACCGACCGTCGGACCAGACACTCATGGCAAGTCTTGCGAAACTAGCTCATAACGCATCGAGCGTCAGCGCGGCTCAAACTCACCCACCGATAGTCCGCGGTGACTCACCGGGCAAACAATTCTACATAGATATAGCCGATGGCGTCCGCAAGGATGGAAAATCTTCTATTCAAGACGCACTCGCACAATCTCTTCCTGCAACGAACCGCACTGTCCGAACGAATGCCGACCGGCTGGTTGGATTGTTCACTTACATGGACTCAGATACCCAAATCGCTGTTGATTTGGTGAACTACAATATTGAACCGGCAACCGACAAAGTGGCTCCCACTAAGAACATTACAGTAACGCTTCAGCCACCCAAAGGAACACGGTTTTCAACTGGACCGGTTACCGTCATTTCTCCAGACCATCGCACGGCCGCACAGCAAGAGGACTCGGTAAAGCCACTGACACCGTGGCGATACCCACCGATCGAATTGCCCGCAACCCAACGTCCGGATGGAACACTACATATTTCCGTTCCACCATTCCGCATATATTGCCGCATTTCTGCAAAGGTAGAGGGCCCGTAAGGCACCGTCCCGTGACAACTCCAGCGCAATCCGTTGCAAACCTTCGCGCCCCAAACGACTCCAACTCTCCGAGAATGCATCCTGTCCGCGCACCGCTGCGAAATCAGAACACTCGCTTGAGTCTTCGATCCGGATTAGTGAAGATAAGTGGCCATTGGCCTTGATCGCAATCCGGTCCAGCAGCGGGCAAACAGGTTCCGGCTGCAGTTCCAAACCTCTTGTAGTGTCCCGGATTACACCATGTCCCGCTCGGCAAGCGGGACCTACCTGGACCACCTTACGATCAAGGCCGTGGCCATTAGTGTTCTCGTCTTCCTCCCGTTCAGTCGATCACTTACCATTTGGCTAAAGTGTTACTGAAATCGTAACCGTTCACGGAATGCAGGCCGCCGGCTCGCTTCCAAGGGGTCGGACCCATTTTCGGCGACAAAACGTGTTCGCGTAAAGAAACGCTTTCTCCGCCGAAAATTGCGTCAGACCCCAGCGGCGTGAACGGTTACCTGAAATCTTACGTCCGAAGAAGAAGCCGGATTACACCAGGATCTAACTGCAATCATGAGAACCGAACCATGAACATCGTCGTTTTAGATGGCTATGCACTCAACCCCGGCGACAATCCGTGGGATCCCGTTGAAGCACTGGCAGACATGACCATCCATGATCGGACGCCTCCGGAACAAATCGTTCCGCGCAGCCTTAAGGCGGATATCGTTCTGACGAACAAGACCCCTTTGACGGCTGACACGTTGGCCCAATTGCCCGACCTGAAGATGATCTCGGTGCTCGCTACCGGGTACAACATCATCGACATCGAGTCAGCCCGCAGCCGTGGCATTCCGGTCTCGAATGTCCCCGAGTACAGCACCGGCAGTGTGGCCGAGCACGTCTTCTCATTGATACTCGAGTTTTATCATCACAGTGCGCGGCTCAGCCAGCTGGTCCATGCGGGTACTTGGCAGCAGAGCGAGGATTTCTGTTTCTGGGAAACCCCACTCATGGAACTTGCAGGGCGGAAGATTGGTATCATCGGCATGGGACGCATTGGCCGGCGTGTGGCCAAGTTGGCCAATGCATTCGGGATGGACGTAGTCGCTCACGACCTCTGCATTGACACACCACCCGAATTCAAGCCTTTCGCGTGGAAGACTGTCGAGGCTGTCTTTGCCGAATCGGATATCGTGACCGTTCATTGTCCGCAAACCGCGGAAACAACCGGCATGATTAACCGGGCGCTGCTGAAGACGATGAAGCCGACGGCCATACTGGTAAACGCCGCACGCGGTGGTTTGGTCAATGAAGCGGATCTGGCCGACGCATTGAATCGCGGTGTTATCGCTGGAGCCGCCGTGGACGTTCTTCGCGAAGAACCTCCCAGAAGTGACAACCCGTTGCTGACAGCAAGAAATTCCCTAATTACACCTCATGTCGCCTGGGCAACGATCGAGGCCCGAAGACGCATGATGAAAATCACTGCTGGAAATATCAAAGCGTTCCTGGATGGCAATGCGCAAAACGTTGTAAACTAGAAGGAGTCACCATGCTCAAGAGCCAATTGATTCATCCACAGATTCTCGAAGCAATCGGACGGGCCGGCCATGGTTCAAAGATCCTGATCGCCGACGGCAACTATCCATGCAGCACCACACTTGGAGCAAATGCCCGCCTGGTCCATTTGAACCTTGCACCGGGGTTACTCAGCTGCACGCAAGTGCTCGAGTCCCTTCTGACTGTGGTCCCTGTTGAAGCGGCCGAGGTGATGCAGTACCTGACATCCGGCCCCTACGCTCTGGACAGCGAACCCGAGATCTGGGGCGACTTTCGGTCGATCCTCGGCAGTGCAGGGGACGACATTCCCTTGCAGCGGATCGAGCGATTTCAGTTTTACAAAGACGGCGCCGCTCCGGAAGTTGCCTTGACAATCGCTACGGGCGACCAACGGATCTACGCGAATCTACTGTTAACCATCGGCGTCGTAATGCCGTAGTCGACCACAAGCTCGGCACAAATACTACTGCTGAAGATTCTGAATGTGCCGGGCCGCTTCACGGCGCAAGCGACGATAATCGGCACCGTCGAATCGCCCGGACCATAGAACCAGGATGGGACTCTCCGTGGCAATGCGTTGGAGTTCCTCACTGGAAAAGGCAAGCGTTTTTCGAAGCTGCTTCAGCCAGTTTCTCGCGGCGGCGGCTTTCGGTGATTCTGCGTGTTCGGCGACGAGGCTTTCGAGCGTCCCCAGATACCGCATATCATCCATGCCTTCACGAAATGCTTCCCAATGTCGAGTAGATATCAATCGCTCCGCATGTTTCGGGTCGGGAACCGCGTAGACAAAGTCATGATGGGTGCCGTCCGTATCGTCCAGCGGGTTCCCCGAAACACTGTAGTACATCCATGGTGCATGTACTCGCAAAGGACTGCTCCACAAATAAAACCCGTTGACCAACCGTGTCCATTCGGGCTTGAAAAACGAACCGCGAATATTGTAGTAGGTCCAAGCCTCATCCCCCGATTTCTTCAACTGCTGACCCAGTTCCCCGAACGTATGCCCCGCGCGGATCCAGTCGTCCATGGCGTGCCCGTTGTAGCTTCGAACATCGACATACGGATCACATTGACGCATCATTTCTTCAATACCCGGGCGCGGCGTGTTGTGCAACGTAATGTAGATACGCAATGGCGTGAACTCCCGGACGATTTCCGTCAGGCGAATGTACCGAGTCAACCGCTCTCTTCCGAAAACCTCGTCCATGTGTGTCGCGAGCAATTCAAACTCAGGATACTTTCCGGCAAGGTCGGTCAGTTGCTTCAAACCCGTTTTCGCAACCTGTCGAAATCGCTTTCCAGCCGGACCGTCGGCATCATCCTTGACCGGATCAAAATGCATCCGTTTGGCAAGGCTTGGCAATCCGGTGTGCACCGGGACCTGGCCGTGAAAACCGTGCTTGCGCATCAGCTCAAGACAGCGTTGCAGCCGCTCGACCGATGGTCGCATCTCACCGTTCTCCTCGGCAAACGTCACCCCGACGTGCGCAACCAGTGTTGTGCCCCCATGCTGGCGAATATCTTCCAGCTCCATTTCAACTCCGGTCCACGCATCGTCGACTCGCGGAAAACTATAGTAGACGCCGTACGCCTTGCCCTTGAGCGGACGAAGCCGAATCGGAAACACCTCGAACTCGATCGGCAAAGCTACCTCCGGACGATCACTTTGCGTTATCCGTGCAATTCCTCGATACGTTCCCGCGGCGGCCGTCTCGGGAACATGCACAATCATGTGGTATTCACGAAACGTGCCCGCCGGAATATCTACAATCTGATTCGGTAACAGAAATCGAGATACGACCGTTGAACGGTCAGCCGGGCGCGAATAAATGTCACGCATCAAACCTCGCAAGACGAGCCGCACATCAATCTGATCGGATGCCAACTGCGCGGTCGCACTACGCAAATCACCAACATCCACGGAAACTTGCTTCAAATCAGATGCCGCGTAGATCGTAAAGTTGATTGGCTCGAATTCACCAGGTGCTCCAAACGCAACCAATCGAACATCATTGCAATCCACAGATTTGTCCGGATCGATTTCGTCTTCCCAGAATTTCGGAACGACGCAAAATGGCTTGCCTGCCGGCAGCGCGAAGGTAAATCGATCCGCATCCATTTGCCGCTTGTACATATCCAAATAGGATGCTTTCATTTTTGCAGGCGCAGGGACAACTGGCTCGACACCCGACCTCGCAACAACACAGTTGGCCCACGCGGCGACAGATCGGCCACCCGGAGTGGAGTCCGAACGGCAAGTCAACGTCAGCCGATTGATACCAGCAACCGACAGATTCAACAGCCGACGCTTGCTGTGAATCGAAAGAGACTCCGAATCAAATAATGGTTTTCCATCGCCAATGATATGGAATGACACTCTATCTGATTCCCTGGAAAAACGATCCAGCCCGATAACACTTTGAAATGTCCGGTATTCTCCTTGAAGAAGAATCGATACTTCGCTACCAGCTCTCAAACCAAACACCTTGCTGTATCGACTTGTGCCCAAGACCAAAGGTATCTGAACATCGCCAAGCCGAGTTCTGTGTCGGACAATGCTCACATCGTCGTGCGGCGCGATCATGTCTGCGACATACCGGTAAGGGGCCGGACCGGTTGCCTGCCGCATCGCAACCTGGACATCGCGATCCGAGAACGCGCGCCGAGAGATGCGCACACTGTCGAGCACCGCATTGCAACCGGAAAACACCAGTTGTTCCGGGGTTCGATCAGGCATAGCCGCATCACGCACTGTCTCGCCGAGACGCCCGTCCGCATAGATACGAATCTGCCCGTTACCCCAGACACAAGCCACATAATGCCATTGGCCGGCTTTCCAGGCAGAAATGTCAACATCCGCCCTGCGCCAAATCCATTCATCCCCGGCGCGAGCAGAAACGGCGATGCCAAATCGCCCTCTGCCGAGCGTGTTGATATTGATGTATCCCTTTTCACCAAACTGACAGGAAAACAGCCGATGAGACCCCTCACTGGCACCATCCCAATCCGGCTTGAGCCAGAATTCTATCGTTCCGGAATCCGGATTGAAGTTCCCGTCGTTACCCGCATACGAAACGCTGCCACCGCCCCGCAAATCAGCCCCTTTCCCAAAACGGCCTTCTGTCAACGGCACAACGGACAGGCTTGTTGAAGCACCACGAGAAAAATCGGCATCGCAGGAATGGTCAAACTCGACTAGAAGCAGCGTGTCATGGCTCGCCACGGGTTGCGCAC
>JAJSAJ010000959.1 GCA_024274855.1 Planctomycetota bacterium
ATTCGCTCGCATCCGAAGTCACTCGAGAAGCTGATGCAAAGGGGCATTGGGCATACATCGCAGAGTATTGTAAGCTACCCCATTGTAAAGCTCTTCGGACCTCGGTTGCAACCAGTCGCCCGCCGCGGCCGAATCGACGCAACGGGCAAACCAGTGCTATGGCGATGATAGTGATGAATCCGGCGCATTTCCATCATCAGACACGGGTTTTCGCAGCAGGTTGCCGTCAGATGTGGTTTGGGGCCCACGTACAGTACAATCAACGCGAGCAGAACGAACGAGTATCCCGAATACTCGGTTACATGAGCCTTCGAATGTGAAACCCTCGCTTCGGGATCCATTATGTCCGCTACGCGGGCGCATCCTGCGAACCAATGGTCTGTTTGCATGCTCCGTGACCGTCCGACGTTTTGATTCTTCAACGCAACGCAAGAATAGAACATGCGAGAGAGCCAAACGGTGAGGATTGTGGGAAGATTCAGAATCGGTGTGATAGACGCGTGATGCATTCCATTTGGGAGCGGAAACTGAGTCTAATGAAGCAATTGAGTATTATGAAGAGATACAACCATTCCTTGGATATGACATTGTGTTGGAGAGCTGATTTCCTTTTCAAGATGCAACGCTTAGCCCCGCTGCATCGGCAGTTTCATGCCACCGCGTGTTTGGTGATGCTGGTGCTCGTACCTGCGGTTGGCATGGTGCTGCCTCGGCACGCTGCCTTCGCGCAACCTCGCACATTATATAGGGCGTCTGACGTTGCCAATGCACGCTTGAACGTCGAACGGTATCGTTGGGCTCAACGGATTGTATCCGGCTGGCGGCGGCAGGTGACCTATCTGATGACTCAGGATCGTCCATTCATCGACGACATGATCAGCGACATGACTCCCTGGTCGACTTATGGACAGAACTGTCCGGTCTGTGTCAACAAGAAGTCGTCGATGGGCGAGTGTAATCTTTACCATTGGAAGGTCGCCGACCCGGACAAGTTGACTTGCAAGTACTGCAATACGGTCTATCCAAACTCCGAGTTTCCGGAGACGGGCGCCTTGATCTGTCCCAAGATGGGGCAGGCTTTAACCTATTACGAGACCGAGGCCGAGCGGGCTCACCCGGAAAACAAGTCGGGCCAATACGCGTTTCGTTGGGCAAGTTGGCCGGTCCATACCAGCTGGACCGGGATCATCCGAGCGAAAAAAGCCAGTTACGTGATCAACCTGGCACTCCCGCTCGCGAAGTTGTACGCGATAACGGGCGAGGTTGGTTACGCTGAGCGAGCCGCTTGGATCCTCGACCGGTTTTCTCGTGTGTTTCCCCACTACCTTTTTCATTCCTATAATGGGACGTATGCTGATTGCCCGCCGGCCGACGCGGCTCGGGAGCTGGGGCTTCATCCTCGCGCGGGCCGGTTTCCAAAAGATGTGATCATCAATGCATTCAATTTGCATCAATACAAGGACCATGCTCGGCTGAATGTCGGTTTCTGGGGAGCTGGCCGTTTTGGTTGCAGTGGAGGCGACGGCGGCACGATCCTGAAGATGCTCGTCGCCTATGACCTGATCCATGACGCTCGGTACGCCGGTGGTTTGCAGGTCATCTCGCCGGAGATGGACCGTCGAATCAAAGATGATCTGTTACTTGCCGGATGCGAGGATAGTGAGAACTGGAAGGCGATCAACAACAAGTGCGGTCCCGGGCGTGCGCTGAGTGCGGCGGCGGGTATTCTTTTCGAGCGTCCTCAAAGCGTTCGCCGAGCGTTGGATGGCTTCAAGCAGCTGATGGATCAGTGCTTCCACACAGACGGATTCTGCAAAGAGTCGCCATCCTATTCCAACATGCATCTGTCGTTGATGCGCGACATCCCCGAGATCCTCCGTGGTTACTCTGATCCGGAAACGTTCCAACCGAGCGACGGAGCACGGATCGAAAACCTTGATCCCTTTGTCGATATCGATCGATACCGATTGGCGCTGGAGAGCATGGTGAGGATGCTCGCACCAGGGCGCAGATATCCGGCCATTGGTGACACTCATTACCGATCGGGGGCGAGCACGATTTGGGTGGAGATTTTGGCAGACCGATACGGCGACCGTTACGCCGCGCTGTTGGAAACAGTTCAA
>JAJSAJ010000960.1 GCA_024274855.1 Planctomycetota bacterium
CGCAACAGTTTAGCACTTTAAATCTAGAAGACCAGGTGTCACATCGCATACTTCAGACGCATGAGCGCTCTTATATGTTAGTATGACCATATATTGCCACACATCCTTATATGCGTCATAGTTACTCTTATGTGTCACTTTATGACTATACGTTACTGTCTCTTTCAAATTAAGTACCGATCGTCATCCACAATGGTCACTTCTGTTCCGAAACGGATTGATTGAGCAGGGAGCGGGACGCAATAGACTATCTCTCACGCCCACACATCACGCCTCGACACAACAAACAACTCCCGTTCGCGCCCCAGGCTCGCACCTCCGAACCGGCTTGTCATGGACTCGAAGCCGCGAGTCTGCTAACATGATGAAATGGAACAACGCTGCGGACCAGTCCGGCAAGCGACACGCATCACGCAAACCACTCAGGACTCTCCGGCAACTGCGCGAAGTCGCGAAACCTGCCGGGACTCACGGGAGCAATCTTGCATGGCTCGTCATATTATTCGTTCTGGCTCCCTGCTGTTATGCGTCGCATCGATCGCGTCGACGTCTTTACCGAATGCATCGGCCGAGGATACTGAGCAAAACCCGCGCGGCATCGCCACGTTTGAATGTATCGGCCTCTATTTCAAGACGCCCGATTCGGGCGTGTGCAAGGTCCGCTACAAGACAAAGCGGGACAAAACGTGGCGAACGGGGCTCGACCTTGTTTATGACTCACGGGACGGAGAATACCGAGGCAGTCTTGTCGGCCTGACACCCGACACACCGTATACCATTCAGCTTGAATGCGGACAGATCACGCCGCAGCTTCACGTGGCAACTCGGAGTGAGCGGTTTCCTATCGGGAAAACAACACTCCTCCAGGGCGGCGAAACGGACAAGGGCATCGAAGTCACACAATCCGGCCGGCCCGACGCTTATCATCTAGTGGCACCCGAAGAAGGGAAACAAACAACCGTCGACGTACGTAATGGCCAGGACTATACGGCGGTGATCGATGCGAATTACGTGATTCTACGTGGTGTTGAGCTGAAAAACGCGGCACTTCACGGCGTCTTGATTCGCAAAGGCCGGCACCATGTCGTGATCGAAGATTGCCGGATCACATCTTGGGGGCGGTCCGGTGGCCCAATCAGTTTTGGCAACGCGGGGTGTATCGATAGCGCGGTTTATGCCGAACGAGAGGCGGGGAATCTGGTCATTCAACGCAATTTGATCGTGAATCCGCGTGGTGCTTAGAACGATTGGACAACAGGCCACCCCAACGGACCGCAAGGTATTTCCATGATCGACTCGTCAGGCGGAAATATCATCCGCTACAACGAGATTCGGTCGACTGAGGACCATGGATACAACGACGGGATCGGAGGCGGATCGAATTTCAGCGCCGCGGGAAGCCCCAATCGCGATTCCGATATTTATGGCAATATTATCCAAAACGTCTGGGACGATGCGATTGAAAGCGAAGGGGCGAACATGAATGTTCGGATCTGGGGTAACTACATCGATCTGACATACCAGTTCATCGCGACCGCGGCGACGGCCAAGGGACCGCTTTATATCTTCCGCAATGTCTGGCATCGTAGCTGGCGAACGCATCGCGATTCAATTGGCGGCGGCATGATCAAAGTAGGTGGACGAGATGCATTCCGGGGTGGCCGGCGTTTTGTCTTCCACAACACGGCATTGCAGCCTGGCGGTGCGTTCGATGTGATCAGCAACGGTGCGGTGCCCAACTGTGTGACTCGCAACAACGTGTTCGATTGTCGCGGCAATCTCGTTTCGTCGCGGTCGGCCAAGCCATCAAGCGACTTCGACTACGATTTCTTCTCCGGTAACAGTCGAGGCGCTGCTCGGGAAAAACACGGCGTGTCAATGCACTGGAATCAAGGCGGTTTCGCGAAATCCTACTATCTCGAGTTCTATCCATCAGCCACCGTAACACGCATGCAATGGGGCAAGGTTCCGATGTCCGTCGCCGGCCGGCGACGCAACGTCACCGACCCGGTTGTCACCACCCCCAACCCGATCATTGACGCGGGGGTCGTTATCCCGGGTTTCAACGATGACTTTGCCGGCAAGGGACCGGACCTGGGCGCGTTTGAACTGGGCCGGCCACCATTGAAGTTCGGTCGGCGCGCCGGTCAGACCGTCTGGGCGCCCTGGGAACTACATTAGCCGCTTAGTGCGGAAATATTGGTGCGAGTGAGGCACGTTTGTTGAATCCGTGGAGACGAATGACGACTGAACAACGGCAGTGCCCCCGTGTACGACGGGACTTTAGCCGGTCGAAGAAGCGTCTGGCAACTCCGCTACTTACAAAACCGTTCCCAATGCCAACCGTCACCCATACCTGTTCGTCACACGCGCCATGTCGTCGCCCGCCGCATCCGACGGCCTGAAAGACCGCCGTACGCTGTTTTCAGTGCACGCGTGGCGCCAACGCAGCAACGGAGGCTGACGAAACGCGTTTCAGCTGTCCAAACGTCCGTTCCCATGTGACAAACCACATGGATGGACGATTGCGACCGAGGCGTCATTCGACTAGAAAAACACATTTTTTCGTAATTATTTAGCCGTCTGCGATAGGACTTGCATCTCACGGCTGTTTTTGCGGCTAATCGACCCCAACGGCCTTGTGCCGTTGGTGAGCGAGTCTATTGAGCTAAAGAGCAACATGTCACTCCAAAGGCTCCGCTCGCTCCCCGCCGCCTTTGGCGGCGGGGAACGAGGATTTCACCACATCGCGTTAGCTCGCGAAACTGATTCACCATGGGACAAGCCCATGGGGGTCCCTCGACAACCATTCTCCTCCATTTGGATAAACAGTTCCATTTTTTCGAATTTGACCAGGAATCAGGCCGGTGAGACGCATATAAGTCATTACACGTTCACCGATGTAGATGGAGTGCGAGTGCCATGAAAAGCTATGGAAGCTTTCTGCGACAACTGGATGCTATCTTTCAGCGCGATGACGTCAGGGGAATATGGGGAGCGGAATTGGATGGTGAGATTGCGTGGCATTTGGGCAAGGCCTTCGCAACATTCATCGCTACTTACCAGCCAGACACGGCCAGCCGACCTCGTGTTGTTGTAGGCCGTGACATGCGTGAAGGATCGCCAACACTTGCTGGGCAGTTGATCGAAGGAATCCAAGCGGGGGGGGCCGACATCGAGTATCTCGGCATGTGCGGTTCGGAGCTGATCTATTACGTGACTGGCTAATACACGGACAGGTTTCATGCCGGCGCCATGGTAACCGCATCCCATAATCCGTCCGAATATGCCGGAGTCAAATTCGTTTTATCCGGTGCCAAGCCAATGTCCGCGCACCAACTGGCCACGTTGAAGACCCAAACGGCTCGGTGCTATGCAACGACACTGCATCGTGCTCTGATGGGTCCTCAGGCACAACCGTTCCGCGACGGGTTTGTCGACAAGCTGCTTCAAATAACGTGCGTCCGTGGCAAGAGCCCCGTCAGCGTGCCTTTGCGTGTTGTCATTGAATCCGGCAACGGAATGGGGGGCGTCACATTCGCACCCATTGCGGAACGCCTGCAAACAGTGTTCCCAGGCATCGAGTTCATCTTTGCGAATGAAATGCCGGATGGCAGGTTTCCTGCCTGCAGACCGGATCCTCTGCTACCGGACTATCTGAGCCTGCTCGGTGCCAAGGTTCTTGACGAACGTGCCAATTTGGGGATCTGCTTCGATGGGGACGCCGATCGTGCCGGCTTTGTGAACGATCAAGGCGATCCGATCGATTCTGCAACGGTATCCATCATTCTTTTCGATATGCTGCGTGCCGGACCTGACGTCGAAGCACGGAAGTTTGTATTCGGGAACCTGAACTCCAGCCTCCGCTTCCAAAGACATGTCGAGAGCAGGCAGGACGAAGGTTGGGAATTCGTCATGACCCCGGTGGGACACGGCAAGATCAAGGAACTGTTGCGCGCAGCCCCTTACACGACCACGGACGGCCGGACATCGAGCGTTCTTTTTGCCGCTGAACACTCGGGGCACTACTACTACCCGGACTTCTACTCTGTTGACAGCGCGATGGCGACCGCGATTCTGCTGATACGAAAAACGCGATCCGTACTTCAACAGGGCCGGCAACTAGGCGCCGCCTTGAGCGACTTGGGAGAAGCTTACGAGAATTCCGGCGAGATCAGCGTTGTCGTTCGCGACAACCGACAGGCAATTGACCGAATCAATGCGGTGGCTGCGGAATATATAACAAATAGAAACAAGCGGTGGCGAGGCATTTGCGAGGCCGACAATGGCCTGCAGGAAGTGAAACGGTTTTCAAACGCGGTTCCGTACGTCCCGAGTGAGCTCGCGGCACTCGATCTACGCGTCGAGTCCACGATAGAGGATGCGGAACCGTGGTGGTTTTCCGTTCGGAAATCGGGGAATGAACCTAAGCTGCGTCTGATCGTCGAATCATCGAGCCAAGGAACAATGAAGATACTGCGAGACGAAGTACTCGACATATTACAGCCCCATTGATACCCAAACAGTGGGGCCTTGTGCACCATTAAGGGCCGGCGAATCAATTATTGTCGCATTTACTGGGGGGGCGTTCGTGCGGCGATCCTCCTTAGCTGCGAGACTGATTCACCCATGGGGCGAGCCCACGGGGGTCTGTACGCGGAAGAGTGCGACCGTTATTGATTGGCGAATCCTAAGCGATTGGCTATTGGAAATCGTGTTGGTCCATGGCGATAAGTGCAGCCACTTTCCGACCGATTCGCCCTCAGGGCATCCACGAGCAAAAGCGAGCCGATCCACACGAGAAAGACAACAAAAAGCATGGATGGACCGTTGCATCAAACGCAGAGGACGATCACAATTCCTACCAGTAGCTCAGCCCGCTCGCGGCAAACGTAATCCGAGC
>JAJSAJ010000961.1 GCA_024274855.1 Planctomycetota bacterium
AAAGCCATCACTTCAACGAGATGACGTCCTGTGTTTGCCGAATTGTGTGTTTGCGTAACACGCAAATACCGGGCCGAACGAGGCGGGAAACGACACGTGTAACCGTCCGATGTAGACGGATCGCGATTGTCGCGTCGGTCGGCGACCATGTCCCATGACTTACCGTCAACAGACGTTTCTACAGTAAAACCGTAATACCGCTGGTCACCGTAATAACCGATGACGACAACGCGACCGATCGGTGTTGGTTTCTGCAAATCAACCTGCCACCACGCCGGGCCATCCTGCTTCTTCACATCGGTAGCCCAAAACCGATCCGTATTGTCAGCTCGCCCGTCGTTGGCCAGTCTCGCCGCAAAGGAAGGCAGGGCGTGTGAACAACTGACCGGTTTGCCTGTCGTCAAACTCAACGAATCCGGTTTGAACGCATCCGCATACTTACGCCACAGTCGGTTTGCCACGACCACACTGTTGCCATGCGATTCCGTAGCGCACTGTTCGTGGGAATCCGACCATTTGGTCATCCATTTACGCAACTGAGTGTTAAAGACCTTGTCGTCAAACGGCCGGCCTTGTCTCAGCGATTCAAGAGCCGCATCGATCAACATCTGCCAACGTTGCAAATAGTATCCGTCGAACATACCGCTCCAGTCCTTTCGGGCATAATCGTTAGGATGAGCCTGTCCCCAAAGGGTCAGAACCCGTCTCGCGTTCCACTCCATTCGGTCACGTTCGGCATCGGTTGCACCCCATCGTCTGGCATCGCGCAACCATCGGCCGAGCAGAAACTCGCCACGAGTTGCCAGCAGTTGATCGACTTCGCGCACCAGTTGCAAGAACGCCTTTGCTGCCTTTTCGAACGCTGCCACATCCTTCGCCCGATACGCCTTGACCATCTGTCGATGGAGCACAGCCGCGTGGTTTACCAGGACCTGGCGACCAACATTGACCAGATCAAAACGGTACGTATCACAATCGCTCAGTTGATCGGATGCCGCCAGCAAATGCTGCCAGGCATCGGCCAGCCGTGAATTGCTGTAGGGAACTTGGCCACGGGGACCGTTCAACGTCGGCACTTGATCGATGACCGATCGCGTCCGATGCGGTGCGTTGTAGACTGTATCCATCAGGATTTGCCACGCCCTCACGGCGTCGGTGTTCTCCTCGCCATAACGATGGTGCGTGTAATCCGTGAGCCACGTACTCAGATCGACCGTTCTATCGCGCCAAGCCAATTCGTACATCAGGTCGTATGCAACCGGATTGTACCCAAGCCCTTCGTTAACGAAACCAAGCCCGGAAAGCCTGCCGCGTTGGGGACTGCGGCGAGCCGCCGGCAGATCGGTAACCATCTTGTTCAGTGCACCGCCAAGAAACACGGTGCGTCCCCAGTCCTTAATATTGCACCAGAGCCACGGTTTGCCACAAAACGCTTCGGTGCGGGACCACTGAGGCCTGTCTTCGCAGCAGAGATCAAGGCAGAGCATGCGATCGTTCGGCACGGCATCCAGAAATGCCCGAATGCGATCCTGCGACCAGAATGAACGCTGATTCAGAAAAATCCACGTTTGCAATACCCAGACCGCTTCTTGATCGCTGGCCGCCATGCCGTCATAAATCGCATGGGCCAGACGCTCCAAATATTTCAACTCGCCGCTCGGTGGTTTCATCTCGATGAACGTATCTGCGGCATAGTAGTGATCGGTTCCGAAAAGCCGCGTCTGCTCTTCCATCCACATTGCAGCAATTCTTGCGAACAACGGATCAAGCGGATCAAGCAGATACGTTGTCCATTCGATCCAGTGGATGGTGTGCACCTTGGTGTCGGGGAACTTCGTCTTGATTGCTGCCGGCACGTGTCCGGTGAATCCTTGCAACACGGGTGTCATGCCAAGTTCGCGCTGCCGGGCAAGGATTTGCGTTTGCAGCTTGGCGTGTCGCGAGATCCAGTCGGCCGGAAGCGGTCCGCCCCAGCTGTCAAGGCAGCCCATCCACTGGAACGGTAGATATGGCGGCCCGGCAAAAAACGCCGAGGTCTCTTGAGCACTGATTCCCAACCGTTTGCAAACTGCTTGCCACACTGCTTCCTCGCCCGTGACTGAAAGCGGCATGTTCACACCGTTTAACGCCATCCAGTCGATCAGTCGCTGCCATTGCGCCCAATCCCAAAACGGTAGCGAGTAGCCGAAACAGCAGTAATTCAATAGATATCGATGCTTCGCCCACGCGACTCGCCGCACCTTGGACCCGACATCAGGTAACCGATCTGGTAACGCCAATTGATCACCGTACCACGAAATATGGCAGTGACAATGATGCTTGAGATACCAATTCAAGCCCGTGGCCATCGAGACGCCCGAGTTACCTCGAATGACCACTTTGCCATTGCGTGATTCGATCTCGAACACATCGCGACCGGCTTCTGGCGGAATGACCTTGAAAGTGAAACGATCGACGTAATCGGGCAACAGACGCTCGAGCAGTCGGCCGGCAGCCTCGCCGGCATCGGCATCTTGTTTTCCTTCCCACCGCACCGGCTTCCGGTCAAGTGGCCGGTAGTTGACTTGTGCCACGGCCAGTCGTTTCAGGTGATCGTTCAACCGAATATGGAACAGGTCCCTGTTTCGCGATTGACGTGGCGACCAGAGGACCTCGCTCAAAGCACATGCGCGTGGCCAGGTCATAAAGTCACGCCGCTTGGCGGTTGCGATCAGCTCGCCCCACAATTGCCCCTGTCCGCCAAGCACATGCCCGGCCTGCTGGGCCGTCAATTCCGCGGGGATCGGTTCAAAGGAATAGACCTTTTGCCAATCGATTACACTGCGGCCAAGGCCTGTTTCCTCGGGTGCCTGGCGATAATCGAAGTATGTGTGCGAGGTTGGTGCCATGACAACATCCTGCCCAGCCTGTGCCGCGGCAATTCCACCCTGAACACCTCGCCAACTCATCACGGTCGCGTTCTTGGCCAAGCCGCCCTGCAAAATCTCGTCCCAACCAACCAGTCGCCGATCATGCTTTGTAAAGAAGGTATCCATTTGTTTGATGAAATGGCTATGCAACTGGTGCGCATCCTTGAGCTTCAGTTGCCGCATCAGCATTTGTATATCCGGGGAGTTCGCCCAGTAAGTAATGTTCGCCTCGTCGCCGCCGATATGGACATACTTGCACGGAAACAGTTTGATCACCTCGAACAGTGCATCTTGCAAGAAGGCCACAGTCTCGGGTCGAGGTGCAATCAGGCCCGTCGTTTTTTCCCATCGCTGTTCGGGCGGCAGACTGGCCAGTGTGGCCGCCCGGACACCCAACTGAGGATAAGCCACAATCGCCGCGCCGAGGTGATACGGCATCTCGATTTCCGGTACGATCGCCACGTGACGTTCGGACGCGTAACGGACGAGTTCGCGAATGTCGTGCTGCGAGTAGAAACCAAAACAACGAGGTGCGTCCCCACGCTTGTGCCTAACGCTCCAGTCCATCCGTGACCCAACCTCCGTCAGCTTCGGGTACTTCTTGATTTCGATGCGCCAGCCCTCGTTGTCGGTCAGGTGCATCTGCAGACGGTTGAACTTGTGCAACGCCATGACATCGATAAAATGTTTCACATCTGCAATTGGAATAAAATGCCGAGCCGGATCGATCAGCAGCCCTCGCCAACGAAAACGTGGATAGTCGGTGATTGTGACGCAAGGTACAGTCCAGACCACACCATCGACACGATCTGCCGAAAATGACTGCGCCGGCAGCAATTGACGTAATGTCTGAATGCCGTAAAACAACCCAGTCGGCGTTGCGGCACGAATCTCGATGCGCTTCGGTGTGACGCGGATTGTGTACCCTTCCGTGCCCAACCGATCCTGAACCACCGTGTCCAACACGATCGCAACAAGACTGTCCGCCGACGTCGCGTCATCAGTCCGTGTTAAACGAAATCCCATCGCCGGTGCCAGGTTGCCGATCAATCGATCTGCTTCGGTTTGGGCCTTTCCGGTGGCGGTGATCCGAGTGGCTGCCGAAAAACGAAACACCCCATCACTCCGCTCCAATTGCACTGGCTGCGGAATAATTGCCAGGTCCGTGGCAGCTCGGGGCGACTGCTGCCTCGCATTGGCTGTTTGTGTCTGGTCCATGTGATAGACCAACGTTGTGATGACGATCCAAGCTAAACCTATTCGCCACATCGGCTCTAACTCCTTCAGGGAATGACTTTCAGACCTTTTCTTTATACCGCGATGGAAACGAACAAGCGAGCGATGGATGTCAATTTAGGACCGGCGAATCAATTGTTGTCGCGTCTACTGGGGGACGGCGCGTCG
>JAJSAJ010000962.1 GCA_024274855.1 Planctomycetota bacterium
AACCAGACTCGGACGGATGTTGTCATCTGCACATTCGTCCAGGTACGCCCGACACCTCGGACGGATGATTCCCAGCCACGTGGGATCGTAAACCTCAGCAGCTTGAACCATCGGATGCAACCACAACGGTTCCATGTTGCGCCGGACTGACGAGCCCATGGCCTTGGGAAATTCCCGAGAAAGTACTCCGAACCCACGCAACTTCAGCCTGGCTGCCGGGTTCAATAGTTTGTACACCAGGATCGCCGGCGAATCGCTCGCAAACGAATCCTGTCGTTGGCCCCGTTAGGCTGTCAAGTCAAGAGTTCTTTTTGAGGGCGAGGAGTCTGCTATGTATCGACGTTTGCTAGGTGGTGCGATAACAGTTGCCGTCGTGATGATGTGTGTGGCCGCGTACGCACAACCCCAGCGAGGCCGTCGGGGCGCGGGCCGTCCCGGGATGGGAATGCGCGGCGGCATGTCCGTCCAGTTACTCCGCAACGACGCGGTCCAGAAGGATCTTGGTCTCTCGGACGAGCAAATATCCGAGCTGAGGGAAGTCGCCAGCAAAGGACGCCCTAAGTTCGATCGCGAAGCGATCAAAAATCTGTCACAAGAAGAGCGTCAGGCGAAGATGAAAGAGCTTCGTGAGGGCATGATGAAAAAGCTGGGGGAATTGAAAGAGAACGTTGACAAAATCCTAACCGAAAAGCAACAGAAGCGTCTGAAACAGATTGAGCTGCAGATGATGGGTCCGATGGCCTTTATGCGGCCAGATGTTGCGGAGAAGCTGCAGATTACCGACGATCAGAAAGAAAAAATGCGAGACGCTTTCCGTGCACTCCGGCAGGGTCGGGAAGGCGGTGGTCCTCCGGACCGCGAGAAAATGGCGAAGGAAGTTCGCGAAAAACTGGCGGATATCCTGACCGACGCGCAGAAGTCACAACTAAAAGAGATGCGAGGCGAACCGTTTGACGTGTCGCAACTCCGCAGTCGGATGGGCTCTGGAAAACGGGGATCTGGAAAACGGGGTGAAGGCCGAAAAGGTCCCGGCGGTCGAAAAGGAAAAGGAAGACCGAACAAATAGGCTCTGACGACTCCATCGGCTATCACGCCGATAAGCAAGACACCCTCTCGGCACGGGCACGACGAGTTCCTGGAACTTGTCGTGCCCGTCATTTTTTGGCGGACTACAACGCCTGAATCTTGCATGGCTCGTCAAGCAGAGTGCGATATGCACATCCGCGAGGAATACGCTCATGGCGGGTATGAAATCAGCGTTGTTTTTTGCGGCCCAAAATGGACGGTCTATTGTAGCCGTTCACGCCGCTGGGGTCTGACCCCTTGGAAGCGAACCGGCGGCCTCCATTCCGTGAACGGTTACGATCTATTGACTCACGCCATGAAGTTGCTGTTGATTCAGCACGTCTAGCCTTTGAGCAACTTCGCCGCCTGCACGGCGAAATAGGTCAGGATTCCATCGGCACCGGCGCGTTTGAAGCCCACCAGTCTTTCGAGCATCGTTCGCTGGTGATCCAGCCAACCTCGCTCGGCCGCGCCGCACAGCATCGCATATTCGCCGCTGACTTGATAGACAAACGTCGGTACGTGAAAGGCCTGCTTCACGCGGTACAGGATATCCAGATAGGGCATGCCCGGTTTGACCATGACCATATCAGCCCCTTCCTGCAAGTCGAGCTCGACTTCACGCGCGGCTTCGTCCCCATTGGCCGGATCCATTTGATACGTCTTCTTGTCACCGCCACCCAAGCTGGTCGCCGACCCGACCGCATCACGAAACGGACCATAAAAGGCCGAAGCATATTTTGCCGCATAGGCCATGATCAACACATGCTCGTATCCCGCCTGATCCAGGGCTTGGCGAATGGCACCGACCCGACCGTCCATCATGTCCGAGGGTGCAACAATATCACATCCCGCCTCGGCCTGAACCACTGCTTGTTTGCACAGCACATCGAGTGTCGGATCGTTGACGACATAGCCGTTCTCCAGCAACCCGTCCTGCCCGTGACTCGTATAAGGGTCCAGAGCGACGTCACAAATGACACCGATCCGCTCACCATGCGCCGCCTTGATTGCTCGGACCGCTCGGCAAACCAGGTTATCGGTGTTCCAAGCCTCTTCGGCCTGAGCGGTCTTCTTTTCCGGGGCAGTAGCCGGGAACAGAGCCACGGCGGGAATACCCAAATCCGCTGCCTGGCCAACATCCTCAACCAACAAATCGATCGTCAGCCGATCGACGTTCGGCATCGACGCGATCTGTTGTCTCTGCGCCGTTCCCTCGTGAATAAAGATCGGCCAGATCAAGTCATTCACCGTCAAATGGTTTTCCCGCACCAGATTGCGAGACCAGGGAAAACGGCGATTGCGACGCATGCGAATCGTAGGAAATTGTTTTGCCGGCGGCAAACTACGCGAATCACTCATCAATCGTCTCCACGCGAATCGGCTTGATGTCAAACTTGGGACACTGGCCAAGAAATCGGCAGGGGTTATTATGAAACACTTCGATCGCTTGCTGCAGCGAGTGGCCGCGCCGGCGGTATTCCATAACAGACTGTTGCAAGGTAAACGGATCGCTCGGTCCCCAATCGGCGGACGAATTAACCATAATCCGATCGGTGCCGTACATTTCGAGCATATCGACAGCCCGTTTAGGCGAACATTTGGTAATCGGGTAGAGTGTGAATCCAACCCAATATCCCGCATCCAGTGGTTCGCGGATCGTGTGCTCCTCGACATGGTCGATCCAAACCCGCTGGGGATCGACATTCATATTACGCAACACGTCAAGAGTCCGCTTGGTACCACGTACTTTATCGTGGAGGTGTGGCGTGTGGATCAGCACCAATTGGTTGTGCTCAAGTGCCATTTCCAACTGGGCCTCGAAAATCGCCTCTTCGTTTGGGGTCGTCAGATGAAAGCCGATCTCACCAACGCCGAGTACAGTTGGTGCCTGGAACAACTCCGGCATATGCCGCATCACTTCGCGACTCAGATCCGGGTTTTCCGCCTCTTTGGGGTTTACAGCAACCCAACAGAAATGGCGGATTCCGTATTGTGCGGCACGCGTCGGCTCGAACTGGCTGATCTGCCGAAAATAGTCGAGAAACGTCTCGGGATAGAGGCGATCGAACCCGGCCCAGAAAGCAGGCTCAGCCACGGCGACCACACCTGACATCGCCATCCGCTCATAGTCCTGCGCCGTCCGTGCAATGCCATGATAATGAGGTTGAATAATCTGCACCGTGATAACTCCCGTCTTGGCTTCCAGACCCGTGTCAGGGCATTTCCGAAAAGAGATTCAACAGCCGCTCACTCCGATCGGCCGTCGTATCGCGTTGGGACAACAGCAGGATCGCTCGGTAAATCAGGTCCATTCGGTGATCGTCTGAGGCTTCCGCCGGCGACTGATCGCAACTGCGATCATAGCGATCCAGCATCGCACCTATCTCCAGCAACATGCAGCGCACGTCAAGAAACTCGCTATCAATAACCTGCTCGACCGTCTGCATCGTTGGTTATCCCCCATCTGATTTCGTTTCGGTACATTTTTGCTGACATTATAGCATGGCTCATTCTTGTTTTGAGGCCGCGACCGCCATATCGGCCAGATTGCGGTACCGCCGATAGGCCCTATCGTATGCTTTGCGGTCAGCATGAACGGGGCGAACGACCACGGCTTGGCGACCGGGCACGTTTTTCCGAGGTGCCGCCATGGTGCGGATGGCCGCGCCGGGCGAGGCGAAACCGCTGGCCTTCTTCCCCGCAACCATCACACCCAGGATTGCCGCCCCCAACGCAGGTCCGTATTGGCAGGGGTGAACCGTGATCGACTTACCCAATACGTCGGCGTAGATCTGAACCAACAGAGGGTTGTGGTGCGGCAGTCCACCCGTCGCCACCAACTTGTCGACTCGAACACCATGCTCTTGACACTGCTCAATAATCCAGCGCAACCCGAATGCGGACGCCTCGAGCAAAGCGCGGTAAAGATGTCCAGGCGTGTGGTTGAGTGTCAAGTTCATGAATCCGCCTTTGAGTGAACCGTCCATCAAAGGCGTACGGCACCCGTTCATCCAGTCCAGACACAACACACCATCAGAACCAGCGGGAACCGCGCGGGCGCTTTCCGTAATCTGGTCGAAGTTACGCTGGCCCAGCATAACGCGGAGCCAGTCAAACGCGTCGCCAACGGCCGCCTGGCCAGTCTCGTAACCAAAATAACCGGGCAGAATCCCGTCTTCGACAATCCCGGCGACTACCGGCACAAAACAGTCTTCGGTACTATTTAGCATGTGGCAACTACTGGTCCCAAGCACCATGACCAAGGTGCCCGGCTTGTCCGCTCCGGCACCCGGCACGCCGACATGGGCATCGATGATCGCGGCACTGACGGGAACACCCGCGGGCAAGCCCATTTTGCGTGCCATGGTCGGTGTCAGCACTCCGGCCAATTCGCCAGGCGCGACCAGACGGCCCGGCATTTTGTCTCGTACGACATGGGCCATCGCCGGATTCAACGCACGGAAAAATGCCGTGGACGGATAACCATCCGCTTTCGACCACATCGCCTTGTAGCCCGCCTGACACGTCGAGCGAGGCAAATCCTTGGCCTCGCCGCCGACTAGCTGCCAGACAAACCAATCGCCCGCTTCCAACCATACTTCGGCAGCCGCGTAGACCTTGGGCGCGCCTTCAAGGGTTTCCAGAACCTTCGGAAAGAACCACTCTAAACCAATGATTCCCCCATATCGTTTCAAGAACGTTTCTTTGCGACGCCGTGCCACCAGGTTGATTCGATCGGTCTGCGTTTCGGCTCCATGGTGCTTCCACAGCTTCGGCCATGCCAGCGGCACCTTGGCAAATCGCCTATCCACGCAAAGTGGTGTTCCGTCAGCCAACGTCGGCAACATCGTGCAGCTTGTGAAGTCGACGCCGATACCGATCACCTCCCGTGCCGGTACCCCGGAAATCTTCAACGCCTTGCGGACGGCACGCGAGGCACCATCGATCCAATCGTTTGGATGCTGTAACGCATAATCCGGAGGCAGTTTCGCACCGCTGGTCGGCAGCGTCCGAGTTATCTGGCCGTGCTTGTATTTGACGACCGCAGCTCCGACTTGATTGCCTTCCAGATCAACGAACAGGGCACGCACTGACTCCGTACCAAAATCCAATCCGATTGCATAACCTGACTTCCGAGCCATTTTCGTTTCTCCCTCCGCGGCACTCGCCCACAATTGACTACTCGATCACTTCGCCACCCGACTTGATATTCTGCTTCGTAAACAGTCTGGAACCAAGCGTGACGTTCTTGGGCACTTCCTCGCCCGCCAAGATCTTCAGTGCCGCATCGATCGCTTCCTGGCCACCGGTCGGATAGAGAAATGTCGCATCGAGAATTCCCCGGCCTACATAGATTTGTCCTTCTTGTGGAAGCGCGTCGATCCCAACGAACTTGATCTCTTTTTCGCGTCCTGACGAGCGCGCGGCCAAATAGGCTCCATGCGCTCCAGGATCATTGTGTGCGTAGACCAGATCAATGTGATCCAGCCGAGTCAACGCGGATTCCATTTCGGATCGCGCGTTCGGCTCGAGCCACTTCATGTCCGCCTCGAATACAATCTCGATATCACTTCCCGCAATCGCGTCTCGAAAACCCGCGTGCCGATCCTGGCCTGGCGTCGAAGTCATCAGCCCTTTCAGCTCAACGACTTTCCCTTTACCACCCAATGCTTTCTTTATCCACTCGCCGGCCGCTCGGCCAATTTTCTTATTGTCGGCCCCGATGAAACAGGTGTACTGGTCGCCTAACACGGCCCGGTCCAAGACGATTACGGGAATCCCAGCCGCCACGGCATTGGCTACCGGCTCGGTCAGTGGCTGGGCCTCTTTCGGACTGATGATAATCAGGTCCACACCGTCACTCACAAACTCCTCGACATGGGCTCGCTGCTTCAACGAATCGTTCTGAGCGTTCTTAAAGACGACATCGATCTCAGGATGCCCTTTGGCCGCATTGTTGATATCGGCGTTCATCTGGACGCGCCAGGGTTCGTTCAAGTTGCATTGGCTCATGCCGATCGTGTACTCGGCACTGCCGGTGCCTCCCACTTCTCCAGTCGTACCGCTGGAACCAACGTCAGGATTGCATCCGACATACGCAACAACAGTGACCACGCCAACTAAGAAAGCAAATCGAAAGCTATTCATGCGACTCTCCGTAACGCGAGCTTTGCTCGTACTGCAAGGATTCCGGTATGTCGGCGTTCACTCGCCAAGTCACCGAACGGAAAAGGTTCTTCGGCCAGCCTGGCACCTCATACACGGCCACGACCTACACGAACACGACCAGACTAGACACCTCGTTTGCGCTGAGCCAACACCGCAACAACGATAATCACACCCGTCAGCATCAGTCGGCCTGAATCATCCACGGAATTGATCGACAAGATCTTTTCCAAATACCCCATTGTAAGCACGCCCAGCAGCGTCAAACCAACACCACCACGCCCACCCATCAAATTGGTTCCTCCGATCACAACCATGGCGATCGCAACCAGTTCGTATGCCACTCCAGCGTCCGGGTCCCCCTGCTGCTCCTGAGCAGCTTGACAAATTCCGGCGATCGCCGAGAAGACTCCAGCCACCGTGTACGCGAGTATCTTAGCTCGCACAACCGGGATTCCGGAAAGTCGAGCTGCCGATTCATTGCCACCGATTGCATAAAGCTGGCGTCCCCACCGATGATGGGCCAACAGAACCCACGCAATGATCGCACAAACAACGAAAATCACGGTCACCATCGACAAATTTCCGCCTGCAATGCGCGTGTCAATATGGCGAAAGACGTTCGGTAGTTCAACCGTACGAAACGAACCGTCCGGATTTGCCAGGACGGTTGACACTTTCGACCCGCCAGAGACATATTTTGCCAGCCCCCGAGCAAAAAC
>JAJSAJ010000963.1 GCA_024274855.1 Planctomycetota bacterium
AAAAACGTCTGAATCGAGAACGACCAATACCGGGGAAAGAGAAGACTGGAACACTCATCTTCACCAATCAAACCTGGAGATAAGACGTGAAATCACGAACAGACTTTCGCTGCCTCGCATTCTTACTCACTGCGTGGTCATTGACAACGATCTCAACGTCCCGCGCCGGCAATCCGCAGTTGCCGCGTGGCGGGGCGCTTGCTGGTTCACGACCACGCGTCATTGTCTCCACGGATATTGGCGGCTCGGATCCTGATGATTTTCAATCCATGGTGCATCTATTGCTGTGCGCAAATGTGCTCGATATCGAAGGCTTGGTTTCTTCCCCGCCGCACCGAGGTCGCGTCAAACACATCATTGAAGTCATCAACGCATACGAAAGTGATTACGCGAGCCTTCGCAGCCACTCGAAAGACTTCCCAGCGCCCGCCAAACTCCGCGCGATCACGAAACAGGGGGCCGTGAACCCGGCACCACGGCAGGGCTGGAGCACTGCCACGGCAGGATCTCGTTGGATCATCAAGCGGGCTAACATGAAGGACGAACGGCCATTGTGGATCCTTGTTTGGGGCAGCATCACCGACGTTGCACAGGCAGTCCACGACGATCCGTCAATTAAACAGAAAATTCGCGTCTATTCAATCGGCTCTTGGAATACGGCTCAGGACCGCGCCGCACGCGACTATTTGTTCACCCATCATTCCGACCTGTGGTGGATCGAAAGTGACACAACTTTTCGTGGCATGTACATGGGTGGCGATCAAGGTGGTGACCGGGGCAACCTCAAGTTCGTGGCTCGCCATGTGAAAAGACACGGGGCTTTAGGCGACCTGTTCTTTCACAAAAAACCCGACATTAAGATGGGAGACACTCCGTCGCTGCTGTATTTGCTACGTGGCAATCCTGCTGATCCCAAAACTGAGCATTGGGGAGGAGCGTACGTAAAGACTAGCCATGGCGAACACTATTGGACCGACAACCCCGATCGTACAGTTTCGGAAAGCTGCCGAGCCGGAGCCAAAACCGTCAACCAATGGCGTCGAGCCTACCTTGATGACTGGCAGCGGCGGATGGAATGGACGCTGAATAACTGAACGAAGGTGAACATGAACGCGGTCTTCACGCGTCTCTTCACCTTGCACGCCTCCCCCCATCCGCCCGACAAACTGTCGCACTCGGTGTCTTCGAATCGTAGGGTTAGTGTTTTGTCAACGTTCGTTTTGGTGGCTGGATGGCGTTTTGGGGATCGGATGGCACCGGCTTCGCCAGTGATCGCAGGACCGTGCAAGGACGAAAGGACCACAGGCAAAGCCAGTGCCACCCCAATTCTTAGCCTTGACAAAGCACCCGCTCGCTTTCGTCTATCGTCTTTGGGAAACCAGCGAGCTTGATAGTCTACACTTCATTGCGGTATGGTAGCGATGATGTCGCGTATCATTCCGGGCACTAAGAAACTGTGTAGCCGTTCACGCCGCTGGGGTCTGACGCAATTTTCGGCGGAGAAAGCGTTTCTTTACGCGAACACATTTTGTCGCCGAAAATGGGTCTGACCCCTTGAAAGCGAGCCGGCGGCCTACATTCCGTGAACGGTTACGAAACTGTGTGGCCTCGATACATCCTACTATCATTGTGCCTCTGCCACATCAGGGCAAAGCCCTGACGGCATGTCAAAACGGGAGAAGCAAGATGAGCGATTCTCTTAGCAGACGTAATTGGCTTCGTTTGATCGGGGCAACCGGAGTTGCTGCCAGTTTGGGAGGAGGCCGCACTCCCCACGTTGCGGCACAGGAAAGTGGTTTTCAGAGCTCGGTGATCGCGGAGCATGAATTACAAGCAAACCGAGCCAGCCCGTCCGTGATTGGTAACAAGGTCATTCAGCCGCGGCGCGAACTTCCGGTACTGCACAAGACCGACGTCCTGGTGGTCGGCGGAGGTCCGGCAGGGATCTGCGCGGCGATCGCGGCACGGCGTGCGGGAGCCGACGTGACGATCGTCGAACGCTACGGCCATTTCGGCGGACTATGGACCGGAGGGTTGGTACTACTAGTTCTTGGACACATCGTCGAAGGTGGCAGACAGGTCTGTCAAGGTATTGGAGAAGAGATGATGCGCCGATTGGACAAGATGGATGGCGCCATCATCAACCGACGCCCCGGCGTGAACCCGACCGTTGACGCCGAGGCCGTTAAATACTTGATGGTCGAGATGATCGAACAAGCGGGCGTCAAAGTATTCCTTCATTGCTGGGGCGTTGACGCAATCGTGAACGACAAGACGGTCCACGGTGCCGTCTTCGAAAGCAAATCTGGACGCCAGGCCATTCTGGCCAAGGTTGTTGTTGACACGACCGGCGACGGTGATCTGTTTGCGGCGGCAGGTGCCACCTACCAACGCCGATTACACAACATTGGGCTTGTCACACGCGTTGGCAATATGGACAAAATCGACGCGGCCCGAGCCAACGGCGTACGAAGACCGAGGTACCTGGGCAGCCTCACACCGATCCCCGGAGTCAACTGGGCAAATATGCGTGGGCCGGAGGCGGACGGACTGGATGTCGAGACACTCACTCGCTTGGAACTGGCTCACCGCAAGTTCATCTGGAAAAACATGCA
>JAJSAJ010000087.1 GCA_024274855.1 Planctomycetota bacterium
ACGCTAAGCTGTGGCAAACTGAATCTCATACCGTGAAAAAAGCCGAGGATGTGACGGTGACCAAATCTGAACAAAAGACCGCTCGCGTGATGGCGGCATTGAACCATGAAGAAGCGGACCGAGTGCCGATGAGCGAATTTTTTTGGACAAATTTCATTCGCCGCTGTAAAGCCGAGTTGGATGCCGGTGATGACTTTGACCCTTATCGCTATTGGGACCTGGATATGGTCGTGATCAACCCCAACATGGACCCGCACATTACCGGGATTCAGGTTCTGGAAGATACGCCGCAGCGCAAGTTGGTGAGGACCGGGTTCGGGGCGACGATCGAGCGAATGAGCACTCACCCGATGCCGCACTTCGTTTCATTCGAAACCGAGACATTTGAGGCGATCGATGCGTTCGAGTTTGACGACCCTCACGACCGGCGGCGTTATTATGAAGCAATCGACGACCAAATCAACGGTGTCGGTGATGAACTTAACCTTGGCCTGCCATCGTTTGTCGATCGAGTCAGTGCATACGCCGACGACTTCTGCGTGTTTGGAAGCGTGTGCGAGGTCCAAGAAGAGTTGTGGCGAATCATCGGTCCGGAGAATCTGTACTATAAAATGGGTGAAGATCCCGCGCGACTTGAGGCATTTACTCAACGACTTGGGGACTACCTGCTGGGAATTGTCGAGGGCCAGATCGAAGCGGTGGGAAACAAACTGAGCGGAATCTACGTCTGGGGTGACATTGCGTGCACCAACGGCATGCTCTTTTCGCCAGATCTGTGGCGCCGGTTGCACAAACCACAGTTGAAACGCATCTGTGATCGGATCCATGAGGCAGGCCTGAAAGTGATCTACCACGGTTGCGGCAATGCGCTGCCTGTTTTCGAGGATCTGATCGAAGTTGGTATCGACGGATACAACCCGTTGGAAGCCAAGTCCGGGCTTGACGTTCTGGACTTGAAGAAGCGGTTCGCTGACCGGTTAGCCTTTGTCGGCAATGTCGACGCCCAACTACTTGCGAGCAACGATCGCGACAAAGTCCGAGCCGAAGTGCTGCGGAAACTCAATGCGGGTGTCGGAGGCGGGTACATTGTCCAGTCCGATCATTCGATTCCGAACAACGTCGACCCGCAAACCTATGACTACGTTGTCAAACTGGTCCGCCAGCACGGTGATTACCCACTGGATCTGAGTGAGTACGACGTAAAGAACCCTGGTTGAAAAGATGTCGACAGGCGACCCCGGTTGTTTAATCATGAGTCTCGCGTGGCGATGGATGCGCTCTGTTCGCGGAATTCGTCGCACTGATTTGCCCGGCTTAAGAACCTTTCGTCCAACTGTACAAACCGCACGCCACCGGCAACACGTCTGCCAGTGACTCGGTATGTACCGGGGAGCAGGCCCACTCGCAAACCTGTTCCGATCGCCCACCCGGTACCGTTACGGCCAATCGTGCATTTCTGATCGGTCTTCTCGTCCTGTCTGATATTCATCACAAGGACTCTTGATCAGTGGTGTTTCTGATTTGGAGACTGTCGTCAATGCCATTGATTGTGGCAAGATCGAGAATGTTGATCAAGCTGAACGAACGATTCGGGTTGTCATGGAGGCGGGATAAAGGAGAATCCCGTCTGCTCCCATCAGCGCGGCTACCAATCGCGCATGCTTCTAATAACACGTATACGGTCACCGGCGCCAAACTTCTCATACAGATCCCGCGTCCAACTGGACGCATCCGGCATCTTGCCCACAAACGTGATGGGACGCGGAAATGCCAACGCCAAATTGTGAGGCAAGTCGCCGATGCGCAATACGCCCAGAAACTCCGGTGTTTGAGGATTTTCGTGGGTGGTGGGCGAATCCGCGAGCACGATCTCGGTGATCTGAGGATCAAGCAATGCGGTATAGATAGCCAAAGGCGCTGTATAGCCCTTGCCATAGACGGCTATCGGGCCTGCCACGGCCTGTTTTCTCAGCAGCTTGACAGCGCCAAGGAGATCACTGACTTGGCGCTCGGGAAGTGTTTCTCCCAAGAGTGGGTAGGTTCGTCGTGCTGTCCACAGATAACCCGGGCCGACAGATGTTGCGGCCGTGTTACGTACCTCAACGGCCGCCGTCGTCCACTTGTTGTTGACCGAAGGTCGGGAAGAACCGCCGCCGGCAAAGGTACTGCGCGCGTCGGGCTGCACCGCAAATATCAACGTGGGAACCGGAGACTCCGCTGTTTGCGGGCTCTTCGTCTTGATGCTGATCGTCATTCCATCAAAGCTGTCCATCACGTACGTTGCATACGCACTCTGGTTCTTGTCGCTGCCATCGGACCGGAAATCCCGTTGGCGCGGAACGCATGGTGGCACTGAATAGCGGAATGTAATGTCTCGCAGTCGCTTGATCGCTGCTTTCTGATAGGCTTGCCATGCGGCCATGTCGGTAACCGTTGGCAAAGCGGGCCGATGCACCAGCAGCTTGTCGATGTGACGCATTTCGTCCCGCTTCGGAAGCTTGCCCCCGAACACCAGCAGGTTTTCCTCGGGTTCCACAAAGTCCGTGACATCATCCGTGACTGGCGTTGGGTCGTTTTTCAAGTGCGTATTGAACCAGGTGAAAATGGCGCGGCGCAGCTTTGGCGTATACCCATGAGGCGTCCAGTCTTCGACAAGGTCAAAGTGTCTACCGGCCCCAAGCGCGGCATACTGCCGGCGGATGCGCTGTGCGACGTCTCGGTATCCGTATGGGCGCCACAAAATATCTTCGGATCCGGATGCGAGCAGCAGTGATCTGGGAGCGATCAACGCGCCGATGTCCGGCCAGCACCAGCGTCGGTAGTTGATCCAGAAGGCGCAGTCACAGTGGCCATCGGTGGCTCGGTCAGTGACAACATGTTCGATGCTTCCGGATTGGCAAACTGGAACAACGACCTTAACTCGCTCGTCCGCAGCGCCCAAACACCAGGAAATAACGCCGCCTCCACTCAACCCCGTGACACCCATTCGATCGGCATCGACGTCGGATCGTGTTTCCAAATAGTCCAGCGCTCGCATGGCGTTCCACACTTCCGTTCCGGCTGGCGTGTAGCCTCGGCTGATCCAATCCCAACGCTCTTCGCGGTAGGTTCCATGGTGGGTCCCCTGGGATTCGCCTAACTGGATTGGATCGAGCACCAGGGCAACGTATCCATGTTGACCAAACCAGCGTGGGTTAGCCTGGTAGGGTGCATTCACTTTACCTTTGGAGTGTCCGCACAGGTACAACACGGCCGGCAACCGGCCAGCCGGCTTGGCCGGGCGGTAGAGGTTGCCGATGACGTAAGCACCTGGGATACTTTGGAAGTGGAGTTTCTCGACCACGTAGTCGCCCCGCTGCAACACGCCCGTGATTTTGGCGGCCAGTGGTGTGCGTGGCGGCAGCGGCGACAGCCCAAGCATCTCGCGCCACATTTCCCGTCGTTTGGATATGGTCGTCTTCCATTGCGCCGGCGAGAGTGGCACGGCCAAAGAAGCGCTGGATATTCGGCG
>JAJSAJ010000964.1 GCA_024274855.1 Planctomycetota bacterium
GCACGGCAAGCAATGGGATAATGTTCCCCGCGTTGGCAAGGTGGCCCGTCTTGGGGAGTAGCACGATGGAACTTGGGTACGTGGTGCGGTTTTCGTCACATTCGAGACCATTTCTGGTCAAAGACACCTATTGCAACAATCCTGATTGCAAATGTAACGAGGTCTTCCTGGGCTTCACGGAGGTTAGCGAAACCGAGCGTCCGTTGACGAACCCTCTTTCGTTTGGTGCCCGTGTCAACCTGGATACCTGGCAGGAGACTCATCAGTCGCCGCAACGTGTGCCGGAAGTTGCGGCCTGGATACATGAGTTTCTGCGCGAGTGCCCGCCGACTCGAAAAGCCGAATTCAAGGCGTCCTACGAAGAAGGGAGGCGGATAGCCCGGCGGCGAGCGGAATATACGTTGGACGCGGACGAAGTGCTGGACGGTGCACTTGTCTCGTACGCCAACATCCTAACAGAGACGAGTGCGTTGTCGGCAGGCGGTAACGCTTACACGTTCGATGTCCGTTATCAAGGACGTGAGTATCTGGTGGAGGATCGGTACTGCCCGAATCCCCGCTGTGATTGCGAATCGGTGCACCTCGAATTCTTCGAGGCCGTTTCTCAGCCCGATGGTAAGCTGTGCATTTACCAGCGGTTCGTGGGCAAGGTAACGTTTGCTGGGCGGTTGACGGTCGAGGAAAGAATGAAGTGCCGTTCTGCCGAAGCCAAGGGGGTGTTGTCGGCTTGGTGGAAGGAGTGTCGCGATGATTTGAAGGTACTCAAGGACCGCTACCAAGAGGTGAAAGAGATCGGTCAGCGCAGCCTGGAGGCTCGGTCTTCTCACCGCTTCGCCACTCGGCAAATGCCAACGAACTCCATCCAGGAGGACGTGCTCCCGGACGATCAGCCGACTGCGAACATGAAAGTGGGACGCAACGCTCCCTGTCCTTGTGGCAGTGGAAAGAAGTACAAGAAATGCTGTTGGCGAAAGGTCGCCCTGCCGCTTTAGCTCCGGTGCTGTGCCAAGACACCTTCTCGATGCCGACAGGGATTCCCCTGAGCCCGAGACGCTGACGTCCCAGGTCATACCTGCTGGCCCGTTACCAGTAACGGAGCGCCATCGGCCGTAGCGGAATCGTTGTCGCGATAATTCCAAGGCATCCAGCGATCGGGATGCTCAGCCACATCCGACGGGTTGAGCTGCAGTTGATTCAGATAGTCAAAAGCGTTGACGCCGTTGAGCTCGCAGGTATAGATCAAGCTCATGTAGATGTCGCCGACGCGAGCTCCATTGCGCGTTTTGTAAAACATAGAATTCTTGCGATGCAAAATTGCTTTTTTAAGCGCTCGCTCGCAAATATTATTGTCTAGCGGGGCGCCCGCTTTGCGCAAGAACAGCGTCAGTGAATCCCAACGTTTGAGCAAGTAGTTGATCGCCTCCCCCAGGGCCGAATTGGGCTCGACAAGATTCTCATCGAACTGCTGTTGCAACCAGGCTTGCAAGCTGTCCATGGTCGGCTTGCTGCGCGTTTGGTGATACGCCAAGCGTGCCTCGCTGGACATGCCTTCCTCGCGCGCCACTTTGTCGTTGTGGTAGATGACTTTGAAAGCTTTAATGACGTAACGGCACTCGTCGGTGAACCGGTCATACAGGTCCACGAATTTGCGTCGGCCATGGGCCAAGCAATTCGCCAGGATCGTATCGAGTTCCTTGGGAAGATTCCGCGCCAGTCCATCGCACATCTGGATCGGCGCGTCAAGTTCCGCCGCGCGATGCTTCAGGACATCCGACAGATTCTCGCCCGCATGCTGGCGTCCACTGAAGAACAGCGCAATCCGGGCACCGGCGCGCGTTGCCACAACGCCCGAGGTAAACAACCCGGTACGGTCGGGATCATGCGGGTCCTCTGGAGGTGGTGATTTCCTGGCACGTTCTCCCATCAGCTCCAAAATCTTGACGGTCGTATCGTCGTTGTAGACGATGTCGCCTTGAGCTGCTTGGCGAATGAGTTCCTCAAAAGCGGCAGCGAGCAACACGACCGCGGCGTAAACAATTCCCCATTGCGTCGAGGCTGCCAGCGGAATCCCACAATTCCCCTGCAGCCGCTGCAATCGGTTGAAGGGGAATCCGCTTCCGTATTTCAGCAACCCGATCATGCTGGCCACGGTGTGGTCATACTTTTGCTGGCCCACGCCATCGGGCTTTTGGGCCGCGAAGACCTTGCCGCAAAGATGGCACCGCAATCGCTGCATGCGATAGACGGTCGCTTGCAAGGGAGCTTGGCCTACGAAGCGAACGAAGACGTTCGGCCTCTTTTCGTAGAGAGTTCCCGGGCAATCCGGACAATCATCGCCAGGGGAAAGGAAGAGGTGCGCAACATCCACTTGCAACGCACCGGGATAATCATCCGCGCCATATCGGCCATGGCCTGGCGCAGGTTCGTCGCGGGGCGCCGCGTTGTCTTTCGGATCAGCGTCTGTATCATCGGTGCTGTCACTATCAGCCGTGTTCGTTTCTTCCGCGTCGTTTTCATCCCCCACGATCTTGTCCGTCTTCTCACTGCTGTCGCCGAAGAGGAGCTTGCGTAACCGGGCGATGGTGGTGTTCTTGTCGCCTACGATTTCGAACAACTGCGCGTACGAATCCAAGACGTGACGCAGTAACTCGGTGTCTTCCGCGCGTAGCGTGTTAGACCCAGCTCGATCAAGCA
>JAJSAJ010000965.1 GCA_024274855.1 Planctomycetota bacterium
ACGACCCCTTCCGGCTGTTCTCCCGGCTTCATGCGCGGACCCTGCTTCCCATCTCGCCGAGGGGATGTGATCCGATCCTCCATGGCCAAAGGACGATCGACCAGGTAGACTACGCCATCTCCGATCGCGATCGCATTGTGCCGGATCGAATGTTTCGCGCGATACTTCCAACAGACGCGACCAGTCCGCGGATCAATCGCAAAAAATAGAACCGATTCGGTGAATGCGCGGCTCCAACGATAGCGAGCACTGACCGTGTGCTCCTCATTGGCCACCGTGCCGAACAACAACCCATCGCTGACTGCCAGAAATCCCCAGTCACGGTTCTTGGTACCGTCGTGGACCGGCGTCTTATACCGAGCAACCTCTTTTCCCGTAGCAAGATCAACTCGGAAACACGTATCACCCTGTCGGACAAACAGACTATCGTCACTCAGACAGAAATTACTTCCTGTCTCGCCAACACCAACATCGTGATGAATGCCATCGTACTCTCTGAGATTGCCTTTGAGCGGGTAGATCCAAAGAGTTCTTCCGTTGACGGCATCGACCGCACAGACTCCGTCGATACCTCCAACGACCAGATAGCCACGGTGATAGAGAGGGGCCGGCCCTTGGCCGTGCCGGTTTGGGACTCGAAACTTCACGTCGCCAAACCAAAACATCTCCAGAGGGCCCCGTAGCTGCCGATCATCGGAACAAATCGTATTTGCAGCCGATGCGTTTTGATGCGTCCAACTGCCGGTGCCGACCAACGCGTCCCCGGTCGTCATCCGCAGGCGATTGTAAGGCCCGATGCATGTGTGGCCGCCATAAGGCCGTCGCATTCGAAGAATCTGCCGTTAGGTTTTCGCCGTCAACGGGCTGGTCAGCGATCGTGCGGAAACTACCAGATTTGCAAATCGACTGGGATAGTCCGCCTGTTCCAGATCTGCCAGATGAACCGAAACACGGTTTCCATAGAGACCGGCCTTGTCCAGAAGATCTCGGGCGGCAGCCACGTTCTTGGCATCCGAGTCGACTGCAATGATGCGAAGTTTCGAACGCCGTGCCAGTTCCAAGGCGAGTTCTCCCCGCCCACATCCCCAGTCGACGCAATACCCTTCGCCACTCTTTGTTTTTTCAAGAATTGCCACCGCTGCCCGTGACCACGGAGCTGTCTCCGGTTTACCCGCGGCCAAGCCGTCGTTTGGCGAATCAACCGTCGGACTAACAGGCTTGGGGTCGTCCGCGAAACAATGGATCACACCTCGATCGGTGCTGACAATCAGTTTCCCATCGGCGTATGCAAGGGCCAATGCGCGACCTTCAACATCGTGAGACCACCAGCGGTTGCGCTGGCGACTATAGTCGATTGCGCAGACACTTCCATCCTCGCCGCAAATCGCGTCGCTTCCAGTGACGATCAGCGCAAGGACATCTTTCGGGCAACTGATCAGCCGATCGCTCTGCAGTGCCCGCGTCTTGATCAACTTGCCCTTGCGATCGGGCCGCTGCAGATCGACCCAATGATACTCGGCCAACGACGCGCCCTCGGCACGCACGATGCCCTTTGGGGTTACGGCCAGAGTTCCCAGACCGACTCGCGCCGAAAGGAGCCCCGTTTCCGGATCGAACAAACAGCCATCGTTGTAGAGGAAGGAGCCGACGATCGTTGCAAACGAGCCACCTCGTTGCTGATTCGTCTGCAACTGGTAATAGAGAAAATGGCCGTCCGCGCGATCAAACGCTGCTGGGACGGCACGTCCGGTCGGCACGAACAGGCGGCTCGCATCGGCGACGCAATAACCCTGCGGCGCGACGCCGCTTTTGGCAACCGCCCCACCGTGCGGTTGTGGCATTTCAATTCCGCCCGCTGTCGTATTGATCCACACGGGCTTTCCGGTCTCTGCACTGAGTGCGGCAATGGCGACCCCATCGCTTGGCCAGATCCCGGCCGCGTAATAGACCGTGTCGCCCAGTACAACCGGCCCCCCACGTGCCGGCCAATGGGAAATCACGCGGTCGTTACCTAGCATTTTCCGGTCGTTTGGACCGGTACGGTGCTTCCACAACAGGTGTCCATCAGCCAGGGTCAACGCGTAAAGCCAGCCATCGTCGCTGGCGACAAACAGGCGGTCGTGCCATGCAGCGGGGGCGAAGCGAATCGGACCGTCCGAGAAAAAGGTCCATTGTACGGATCCGGTCTGCGAGTCCAATGCATAAACCTTGTCATCCGCCGAACTGCCAAAGATGACCAACTTGCCGACGATAATCGGCTCGAAGACAACGTCAAATCGCATTCGCTCCGAAGAAGGCCATGCGGGTGCCGGCGCGTGCGGCGCTCGAAACACCCAGCGCTGGCACATTTGATTCGGCAAAGGTTCCGACGTGTAACCGCTGCGTGCCGCATCCATCCGATAGGTCGGCCAATCGGCTGCGATTAGCTCGCACATAAGGTTCGCCAGCAGCGACACCCCAAGAACGCACATCCAGCCAAAACGAACAGGCTGCCGACCGTTCGGCCTGATCCAAGGGACGTTCGTGAACCATTTAACATTATTGCGTAACTGTCGCGTGACAATGCCGACGTGCCAACCCATGCGGCAATCTCCATTCTCAAAA
The DNA here is from genome assembly GCA_024274855.1 of Planctomycetota bacterium. Classification (GTDB taxonomy): domain Bacteria; phylum Planctomycetota; class Planctomycetia; order Pirellulales; family Pirellulaceae; genus JAJSAJ01. Next base: position 2,605 of record JAJSAJ010000965.1, read on the forward strand.
AACGCCCGTTCAATCTGACGCGTACGTTCCCTGCTGCCGGACGGAAGCCCCGTCACAAGACCAATGCCGTACGCGAACATGCCCGACGTTGATCACTCGCATTGCAACGCTCACAAAACGAAATGCCTACGAGAAGAATGGGAACCCTGATCGCCCATCCTCACACGGAAGCGAACGGTAGTCAATCCCACAAGCCCCTTCCTCGATATCAGGCGTTCTTGAACAGGATGCAACAAAGACAACGAACAATAGTTGACTCCGTTGCCTCCTGTTCATTCAAGACGTCAACGCTGTCATTTTGAGTGTTGAGCACGCCAGGACGAACTGCGAGGTTTGGGAAACGAACAATCACGAGAAGCTGGGGAGAGATCGTCGCTCAGGTACCATCAATGGTGATTTGAAGCGGTAGTCGGTTCCGCACCGCGTGTCTGACCAAGTCTTTGGCAGTCGCATCATCTTCCCGGCCGATTCGTCGACGCCAACAGCGTGTGCTAACCGAGGCCCAGTCGTACAAGGCGTCGTAACCTCAAGTCGCGTCACGAGTTATTGTTTGACATTTCGCAACGTTCCGCATAGACTAGAGTGACGTATATCTTGTGGGATTCCGCTCTTCGTCGGACTGATTTGCTATCGAGGTGATTGCTTTTCGTTTTCTTGTCGTGCGAAGGGGACCACGTCGTATCTCGTCTTCGTTCAGTGGTCTGTCACCAAGCTACCGATGTGAGCATCCAACCGCGGATGCTTTTTGCACCGTGTTGGCATGGTAACAGCTTGTTAGGCTCCCTAGCGGAGTCGCGGATCGCTTTCCTGTGATCGAAGATTCATCGAATCATATCTCAGATGTGGGAAACGCAAAAAAGCCTGGGGCGTCGGAAGACGCCGCGAGCCACGAAGCGGGTGCGCCGACTTTCTCGCAGACAGCGGACAGCAGACAGACCGATCCTGGCGGAAAGTCTCCCGATCCTGGCTCATCGGCTGCCGCGGTTCCAGGCGATCCCAGGGGCAAGCCCGATGCGGGTAAGACGGTCATATCGCAACGCCCACCCGCTTCACTACCCGTTTTCAAGCGAGCGTCAACGCCTTACGAAATGGGACGAACACTTGAAGGCGAGCGGCTTGGCCATTTCCAACTCGAGGAATTCGTCGGTGGCGGCGGCATGGGGGCCGTGTTTCGCGCGACCGACGTGACCCTTGGACGTACCGTCGCAGTGAAAGTCGTCTCTCGAAATCAGACGGATGAGGAGACCCTGCGGCGGTTCAGCAATGAAGCGACGAGTGCCGCACGACTTGACCACCCGAATATCGCACGAGTCTATTATGTGGGCGAGGACAAAGGCTGGTACTACATCGTCTTCGAGTACATCGAGGGGATCAATGTGCGCGACTTGGTCGCTTCACGCGGCCCCTTGCCTATCGAAGATGCGCTCAGCTACACTCTCCAAATCGCGGAAGCACTTGAGCACGCATCGCACCGCGACGTAATTCACCGAGATATCAAGCCATCGAACATCCTGATCATGGTCGACGGCCATGCCAAACTTGTCGACATGGGCCTGGCACGCCTTCATCAAGTGGAGTCGTCCGCCGATGAACTGACCGCCAGCGGTGTGACGCTTGGTACGTTTGATTACATCTCGCCGGAACAGGCTGATGATCCTCGCAATACGGATGTGCGCAGTGATCTCTATTCGCTCGGTTGCACGCTCTATTACATGCTAACCGGGCAAGCTCCCTTTCCTGAAGGAACGATGCTGCAGAAGCTGCTGAAACACAGTAGCACACCAGCGCCTAATCCACGAGAACTTCGACCCGACCTCCCCGATGCGGTTGCCGGCATCGTCAACAAATTGCTCGCGAAACTGCCTGCGGACCGCCACCAGACGCCTCGTGAACTGATTTCCGATTTGCTTGTCGTTGCGGATCAGCTGGGAATCGCCAGCTTGAAATCAACTCGATCCTGGCCTGCGGGGACCCAACCATCGCTCACGCCGTTGCAACGCCATCTTCCCTGGGCACTCCCGATGATCCTACTGCTGCTGGGCGTCGGCTTGATTGAGTTATCGAATCGATTCAAGCCGCAAGCTACAATCCCCGCACCTCGGACGCTGACTCAGTTTCCAGTGCACCAACCCGGAGTAGACGCGAAACCGAGGGTCGACCGACCGTCCGCCTCTTCGCCAAAAACATCGGCCGTTACGAACCAATCTTCCAACTCGACCGACTCGGGCAATTCGACGAGCGAGACAGCAGGACCGCCCGACGAGAATCAGCGGAGCCCCGCTACGACATCTGAAGCCGACAAGCCAGCAGCACCAGCTCACGAACCAGCTGACGGGGCACTGAAACGAGCCTCGGTTCCGTCCGACTCCGCCCCTCCGACATCGTCAAACGGTGAAGCAAGTCCCCTGAAAGGGTCCGAGCCTGTCGAGCCCACAAACCTGCCTAAAGAGGACAGCTCGAGCGAGAGTGCTGTCGATCAGCCGGCTGACAATTCCGCACATCCCGACACAACGCCCGGAGCGACCATGGCGCAGGAAGCGTCCAGTCCGACTGCCGACACGGCCAAAGACCCGCCGCCGAAATCGCTCCCGTTGATTGTTGTTTCTCCGCACCCGTTTGAATTGCAAGCGGGACAACAGCGTGCGGCGACTCTGAAAGAAGCCATTCAGTTGGTCAGCGCGGCCGACAAACCGACCGAGATCGCCCTCCGATTTGACGGCCCGCTTACGCTCGATCCCCTGCTGATCGATATGGAACGGATACCTGGAAGACAGCTGACCATTCGTGCGGCCGATGGGTACTCTCCCACACTATCGTTTCGTCCCCATGCTGAAGCGTCATCCATGGAATCAGACCCGGTAATGATTCACGTGATTGGCGGCCAATTGGCTTGGAACAGAATTCGGTTCTACTTCGAGTTGCCACCATCGGGCGACCAACCGCGTGCCAGTTGGTCCCTTTTCCTGCTGGAAGATACCGACAACCTCGAGTTTCGACATTCCGCGCTCACGATTCGCAACTTGGCTAGTGATGGCTCGCCCATCTGTGACAACGTCTCGTTCATCAGGTTTCCAAATCGCGATGTGACCAGTCTGTGGGAGACAGATTCGACACCGAACGGCGTCAACTCACCGGTCGTCTGGTTCGATCAATGTGTTGCTCGCGGACAGGCGACGTTGGTTCGATCCGAACGTGCTTTGCCATTCCTGCTGTCGTGGAACGGGGGCATCTTCATCACCACAAAGCGTATTGTGGAAACCGGAGGGACTCTGGCCGATCCTCAATGGGGCTATGGACGCGTGACACTCTTCTTTCGGCATCTCCTGGCCATCACGGAGCAGGGGATTTGTCTAATGAAAACAGAAGATGCAGCACCCTATACCCTGGGGCTCGCCGCGGACTCCTATGACTGCTTGTTCGTCACCGGTCGCCCCAACGGATCGGTACCACTCTATGCACTTCGGACGACCCAGCGGTTGACAAACGACGTAATTCCACTCGATATCGGGGGCAACAACAACTACTACAAAAACACGAAAGTTGTACTTCGGATCACACGTGGAGATTCGAGTGGCGAAACCGAACAATACACATTCGACGACTTGAAGACATCAAGCGGCAACGGCTGGTTCAACGAGCGAAACCCTCAGCCGGGCACGATTTTCTCATGGGCGCGACGCGACAAATCAGTCGATCAAACCACCGTTCACGACGTGATACCCGCAAACGAAATCCAAGGGCCGATCCCCTGGGTGCTGAGTATCGATCCGACACAGTTGCCAACGTTTGGTGACTCAAGTGCCATGCGATCGGCCAACAAGCCTTCCGAATCGGAAACCGAGGGCAAGTAGGAAGGAATTGCAACGATTCTCGACAAGTTTGCTTGACATCGAGCCACCAGCCGTTTCTACTAAATGAGTGTCTACTCGAGTGCATCCGAATCGTTTAGTGCTGAGCAACCCCGGCCTTCGACGAAAAGACGGCCGTGTTCCGAGCGGGCTTTCCTATTGCGGCTGAAGCAATACCCAAACGGAAAGTTGCGGCTGGCCGTGACAACGAATCGTTTGAACCGGCCTTTGGCAATGGCCCTGCGAGTCGGCCCTGCGTACGATAAACCCAAGCGGAGGTGGCAGCCCCACAACCAAGAAACAAAGTCCCTGCAATCGGTCAACTTTCCCGGGCCAGATGCCAGACTTGAACAGACCATGCCACGTGCCGCAGACTGAAACTAAACAGTACTTGCCAGCAACCCCATCCCTATTTTCTTCCCGGAGGATCCCATGAAACAACTCAGTCTATCCTTGATAATCTGCATCGCCATGGCCAGCTTGATCGGCTACAACTACGTTCGTTCAGCCAGCGCTTTTCCGACTTTTTACAAGGCTTTTGACAAAACCTACCTGGGCGACAAGACAACCGAAGCTCAAAAGGCCCTGGTGGCCGACATCAAGCGAGTCAAAAAATGCAACATTGGCCATGACCCCCGTAAGGACGAAAATGGCAAAGCCAGCAAGAAGAACCGCAATGCCTATGGCCAAGCACTTGCCAAGTTTCTTTCAGAAAAAGACAAGAAGAATCTGGAGAAAGCGCTCGAAGTGCTCCCTAAAGTGGAAGGCCAACGTGCCAAGGACGCCAAGAAGACGTTTGGCGAACTGATCAAAGAAGGAAAACTGCCCGTCGAGTGCAAGCCCGCGAAGTAATTCGAGGAAACTAGCTGGAATTACCGTGCCAACACCGTGTCACTTTCGTCCATCGAATGTGTCACGCCAAGTCACAGAGTGCCCCGGCCAGGGATTTGGCTGCGAGCCTGGGTAGGAGGCAAGCCGCACCCCTCAATATGCCCAAAGAAAACGCATGTTCTTCGGCAAATGCGAGGCACAGCGTGCGCCACCTGAAACCAATCCAAACGGTGCAAGGAAGTGCGCAGAGAAGGCGGCCGAGCAGACCGGAGACCGATTCACCTAAAGTCTTGCCAATTGCGACGTAAAGCGATGGCGTGCGAGACAGCGACCAAGGAGAGAAAAGTGCATCCCGAAGGAATCGAACCTTCAACCTTTTGATTAGCCATCAGAGGCCTTCCCAACGGCCATCGTCACGCTCGCCTCGAACACCTGGCCCGGCGCAATGATTCGAAGCCCACCGTCAATGCCCTCGCGACGTAACCGAAACGCGTCGGGGGCAGATGTGTATGGTTCAATGCAGATCGCTTCGCGATGCGGCGGCGTGTAGACAACGTACTCGCGAAACGAACGATCACTGGTCATGGTCATTCGAGCGCCGCTGTCAGGGTCCAAAATCGAACTGGTGCAGATGTCGCCTTCGAACAACAGGTCCCCGAACACATTGTCGAATCGCATATCGCCAAAGCGCATGCCCGTCTGAAACTCGGCGGCACAGTGCAACTCGCGTTTCTTGCCGGTCGTGAGCATGTTGTCCAGCTCCCACGTGCTGGAAACCGGGAGTCGTACCACACAATCGTCCGCTCGACGCCCGCCCAACGGCACCCGAAAATAAGGATGAGTCCCAATGCCGCAGGGCAGCACACGCTCGTCCGGATTCTCGATCCGGAACAACGTACGAAGGGCCACACCGGATATTTCGTACGTAACGGTCAATAGGAAATCAGCCGGCCAACAAGTCAACAGATCGGGCGCGTCCTTCGACCCGTGAAATTGGGCGACAACCCGCGAGCTGGTTTGCTCGAGAACCCGCCAAGGTCGCTGTAACACAAAACCATGGATTGCATTGCCAAGCCCGTCACCTTCCGGCAACTCGTAGGCCTTTCCTTCCCATAGCAGAGTTGTGCCCGCTATCCGGCCAGGAAACGGAAATAACAACGGAATCCCACTGCCCGACGCACGACAATTCCCCGACGCAAAATCGGGCTCGGCCCAGAGCACATCGATCGGTCTTGAACCGACTGGAACCTGCAACTCATAGCAGTTCATGCCGAACCCGGGCAACAATCGCGCCATCGCGCCCGTTGACGAATCCGTTAGCGTAATGATCTCTTGTGCCATGATCTGCCCTCCTTTTTTCACCAAATTGAAGCCAACAAATGCCGTAGCCGTTCACGCCGCTGGGGTCTGACGCAATTTTCGGCGGAGACAGCGTTTCTTCACGCGAACGCATCTTGTCGCCGAAAATGGGTCTGCCCCCTGGAAGCGAACCGGCGGCCTACATTCCGTGAACGGTCACCAAGTGCCAAACAGACGGTATGTTGCCACTGAACGATCGTGTCAACCAACCGTGGGTCCCAGTCCGTCAACGGCAATGCGTGCGACGGCAACCATCAAAAAGATAACAACGATCATTAGAAGGACGCTTGTCACTAACCGTGGCGATCGAGCGTCACCAAGTGAAACCGCAGCCAATTGGTGCATCAGGAATAGCGACAACACAACCGACGTCGCGAACAGACCGGTTACCAGATAGTTCGCTCCCATCATCTGGCGCTGTATGTCACCATCCAATTGCATCAAGATCCAAACACCAACCGGTAATTGGACCAGCGAAGCAGCCAATCCGATTCGACCGCCCCAGATCGCCAACTGCCGCTCGGCCATTCCATCCGAACCGCCCCGACGCCGTCTCAGCACATAAACGAACATAAAGACCCCTGTCACGGCGAACGATGCAAGTGCAAAGTGCGTCGTGCGAGCCAGCACCGGCCCATGAAGAATCATTCGCTGGAACGTCGTGGTTTCAACGGGACCCTCCACGGGACTGCCTCCCGATGCGAAATGAGCGAGAATCAAGAAGAAAACGGGGAAATGGTACAATAGGTTCAGCCCGGCGAAGCCGGCCAGAAACGAACGCCCCACAAGCCGACCGGTCGATACCCGGTGCGTCCGTGACCACAACACCGCGTACCAGATCATCAGACCGAGCGAAATAAGGTACTCCCAAACGCCCATGTGGACCTTATGCAGCAAACGAGCCAGAGTCGCTTGGTAATGCGCATCCCACAATAAGAGTCCGGCGGACGCGCCAAACAATGCACCGAGCAACAGCAGCCAGATCGACCACCATGCCAGAAACCGCCCACACTCCCCGGCCGCCATGTCACCCCGATGCTCCTTCCACTGCAGCCAGAGGGAAACGACCGGCCCAGCTGAAGCGACATGGGTGCAAAGCATGTGGAGTGCCAAAACACCAATCAGTACAGCGGCTAGCACACGAAAACTCCTATTTCAACGCTCGATTGCTCGAACGGTTCATGGTCCGGTAACCCCTCGCGGACGATCCACGCATCCTCCAGAGCCATGCGATTGCATCAGCAGCCCCATCAACATCGCACCGCCGGCAGACGCGCCGAGACAGCAGGGGCCCAGCGTGCAGACTACGTTTGCCAATCCATCGTTGAAAACACGATCTTCACAAACGCTCCGAAGCCTATCCGAGCCATTGGACGTCATTGGAAAAAAACACCTCGACAGTGACTGCCAGTATAGAGTGACGGCCGTCGGCGAACAGACCAGACTCGCCTTGAGCATCCAGACCCGGCTTACCGGCATTGTCTTGCAACGCTACCAGCTGCCACGGGATATACTTGGCCTTGCTAAACGCCCTCCGAACGTCCGAACGAACTCGGGGATCGCGCTGGTTGCGAATCACCCGCATCTACAGTATTATTCCAACGTTCCCGAAGCATATATCACCGGGCGATTAGCTCAGTTGGCTAGAGCGCCACGTTTACACCGTGGATGTCCTCAGTTCGAGTCTGGGATCGCCCACTTGTCAGAAACCACGCCGAGATAAGTACTTATCACCTACCGACGTTCGGTAGTGCGGCCCACAAACCTGAAGCGCAAAACGGTACATACCGTTTTGGCAACTCATGGGAGGGCGCACTATGCCGAAACTCACTAAATCCACGCCGAAGTACCGCAAGCATCGAGCGAGCGGACAAGCTGTGGTGTCCATCGAGGGTCATGACTTCTACCTTGGGCCACATGGGACAAAGGCGAGTCATACCGAATACGACCGCATTATCTGTGAGTGGTTGGCCAACGGCAGGCGCTTGCCGGCCGAGGAGCAAGGCGACTGCCTGACTGTTACCGAGGTTCTGAACGCGTATCGAAAACACGCAAACGTCTATTACCGTGACACGGGCACCAAGCGAGGCACGTTCAATAACCAGAAACCGGTCTTACGGGCAATCCGTGTGTTGTACGGTAACAAACCGTCTGCTGACTTCGGCCCGATGGCACTCAAAGCGATCATGCACAAGTTCGCGTCAGAGGGGCTTTCCCGAGGAACTATCAATGAACGCGCCCAGCTTATCAAACGAATCTTCCGGTGGGCCGCATCTGAGGAGTTGATCCCCGCATCCGTCCCCCAGGCACTCCAGACGGTTGAAGGGCTCCGCAAAGGCCGCACCAAGGCCAGAGAATCCAAGCCGGTACTACCGGTCCCCGAAGCTGACGTTCAGGCCACATTGCCGCACCTACCGGAGGTTGTTTGCGACATGGTCCGGCTGCAACGGCTAACCGGTTGCCGGCCTGGCGAGGTCTGCCTCATCCGGCCTGCCGACGTGGACAGCACCGAAGACATCTGGACGTATCAGCCCGAGCACCACAAGATGGAGCACCACGGCCGAGAGCGAGTGATTTTCATCGGTCCCAAGGGACAGGACATTTTGCGTAAGTATCTGCTACGTCCAGAATGGGATTATTGCTTCAGCCCGAAGGATTCCGAAGCTAGACGGCGATTCTTAGCCAATCAGGCACGCAAGACGCCCCTATCGTGCGGAAACCGACCAGGCACTAACCGCAAGGCCAAACCGCAACGATCGGCCGGGAAGCGATACACGAACGACAGCTACCGGCGTGCGATTCATCGAGCGTGCGAAAAGGCGGGAATCCCAAAGTGGTCCCCGAATCGACTCCGACATTCAGCAGCAACCGAGATTCGCCGAAAGTTCGGGCTCGAGGGTGGTCAAGTGGTACTCGGACACGCCAAGGCGGATACCACCCAAATCTACGCGGAACGCGACATGCAAAAGGCGGCTGAAATCATGCGCGAAATCGGCTAGAATACTCGACAGTGCGGCTAGGGTCTGCAGCCCGAACCCCGCCAGCCTTAGCGGCTGCCGCACTGCTTTTTCACTTTAAGGCGTCATTAAAAGGCAAATGGCATGGACGAACGCAAAAGGGCGACCGAGCTACTTCAGGTTCTGAAAGCTCATCTTGACTTGCTGGCCGAAAGCGAACGGTTACGCCGGCCGGTTCTTCTTTTTTCCGCATGCATCACATATTGTCGAACGATTCCGTGGTTCGAGGAAGCGTATTTGGACGTTCGACGTGATGAAACCGAGTTTCCAAATGCCGCGATTCGGAAGTTGCTTGCCCAGGCCGGCCCCGAGTGGCAAAAGCTAACCGGACTTCCCCCGCTGGCCGATCACGTAGACGATTGGCATCTTGCCGCTTCACTCGCCGGTATCGGGGGTGCCGAGACGCTGAGCGATATCGAAAGCGGCGAACAAGAACCCATGAACCGAATCGCGAGGGCAATCATCGCCTACGCGAAAAATGGGGCGCACACCGAATCGAACTTTTTGGAAGTACTGATTCGAAAAGACCAAGTTCTTCGAAACGGCAAATCACGACAACTTGCTGGAAACGAGCTATGTTTTTTTCGCGCTTTGCTCGCCGCAAAAGATGACGGAATGAGCCGTCAAGCCTTATTTGAGTCTGTTTTCTCCGGAGGTTTGGCTGGAGAAAACGCATTTGACCAGGTTAAACGATCGCTCAATCTTAAGCTGAAATCTCTTGGTTTGCGCGTGAAATCTAAGACACGCGGAATTTGGCAACTGGCAGAACTATGAGTAATTACTAAGGTAATTACTAAGGTAATTACTCAGGGACTTGAGACGACATTCCGCGTAAAATCCTTGCAGCGAATGACACCTTTTCGTCACTTACTGCAAGGATTTTTCTATGGCAATCGACATCAACAGCGAGCAGATTCTGACTGTGGCGGAGGCGGCCCGTCTGCTACCTGGCCGTCCAAGTACCCGCACCGTCTGGCGGTGGCTTGATCGAGGCGTGCGACACGTCAAACTCGAATCCGTCTTGGTTGGAGGTCGACGTTTCGTTTCGAAGGAATCCATCAATCGTTTTTTGGAGTCCATCAATCAACCAGACGTCCAGCGGACTTCTCCTGCAGTAGCCGCCAAGCGCAAGCGAGCCATCAAGCGAGCCGAGAAAGAATTGCAGGAGGCTGGACTGTAATGGAGATACTCCCAGCCGACTTTGCAGTGATCGTTGATCGACAAACAGAAACCACCAATCACCCGGCGATCAAATTGACTTTCAGTAAGGCAATTCGCCTGAAGTGTTTGGATTGTTCTTGCGGATCGCCGTCGGAAGTTAAATTCTGTGCCGTCAAGCAATGCCCGCTTTTTCCTTTTAGGTTTGGCAAGAGGCCCCAATTCGAAGGACATGTTCGGAAGAAAAAGCGAATGACTGCCGAACGAATCGAAAAGCTAAAAGCACAGCTGCACCACAATCGTCAGAAAATCAAATCTGAGCATGTGGACCGCAGTATCTAACGGAAGTTTTTTCAGCGGACGGAAAATGCGACTCAGAGTCCACAAACTGGGTCGGCTGGCAATCAAACGCGTTTCAGCGGAAAGAAACAAGGTCTGGGCCCAAACAAAAAGTGCCCACTTCGACCCGAGCAAAATCGAAGTGGGCGAATGGAGAAAAGTCACATGAACGATAGCATGAAATCGAGCGAAAAGCAACT
>JAJSAJ010000966.1 GCA_024274855.1 Planctomycetota bacterium
ACAGGTGGTGCGGCAACCGGCCGCAAACAGCGGCAATAACCAGAAATCGGTCCAATCCCCCGACGAAACCGACGTTTCATTGCCGCTTGTGACAACTAGCTGCCACTGCCTGCAACCGACGGAGTACCCCCGACAGGACTCGAACCTGTGACCTTTGGTTTAGGAAACCAACGCTCTATCCACCTGAGCTACGAGGGCATGGGGTGTTGCACGGATCGTGAAAGCACGACGCTACTTGGCGCAAGTCTACTGAATCTTGCTCGAACGACAAGCCGGCCGAGGGCCAGTCAGTTGAGCGAGACGGGAGCTTCCAGTAAGCGAAGACGCGGCCGGTCCGCATCCAGTTCAACCGGACACCCAATTGGCAACGTCGCGTTCCACGGTGAATGGCCGACGGGAAATCCCGTAATCACAGGCCCTTTGAGGGTCGCACAGTACTCGCGCACGATTCTATCAACCTCTTTCGTATCCGTCTTATCAAACGTACCGACAATAACACCTGCCGCCGCATCCAATAGACCGGCCAGGCGAAGCTGGGAGAACATGCGATCGACACGATAGGGCGCTTCGTCCGTGTCTTCCAAAAAAAGAATCCGGCCCTTCGTCTCAATAGCAAAGGGAGTGCCAAGTGCCGCGCAGATCAGCGAGAGATTGCCGCCAATCAGACGACCGGTCGCCTGTCCACCGACCAGCCGTTTCGGTTTCGGCTGATCGGTCGGCCATGGGACATCCATCGATGCAGGCGGCCGATGCGCATACGATTTGGCCGCAACCATTCTCCAGAACGCGGACGCCGCGAATTGAAACACGCCATCATCGCGCCACAGTGACGATTGGGGCATCGGCGAATGGAAGGTAATCACTTTCGACTTCCTCGCAATGGCCAGATGCAAAGCCGTGATATCCGAATACCCAATAATGACTTTCGGGTGTTGTCGCAACGCCCGATAGTCGATTCGATCGAGTATTCGCGTCATTCCATAGCCACCTCGGCACGGAAAGACCGCAGTCACGTGAGGGTCGCGAATTGCTCGATTCAGTTCATCCGCACGCTGATCGTCACTGCCGGCCAAATAACCGGTCGCTCGGTACAAGGTCTTCGGAAGAACCACCTGGAAACCCAAATCGCGAAACCGCCGTGCAGCCTTGTCAACTCGCCGGGGATCGGCCGGTCCCGCCGGCGAAACAAACATGATCGTGTCGCCCGGCCGAAGCGCCGGCGGCTTCAGCCACCGGCCTTTGTCCTTTCCTGCATCGTCGGCCCGGACAGAGACGGTCAACAACGCAATCCAAACCAGGACGAACAACTGGCGAGTACCCGACACCCGATACCGCATTTGCTTGATCAATGGACAACACTCAATCATGTCAGTGGGTAGACAAAATGCACAACAGAAAGACTAACTATCACGCGTTGATTCGCTTGGACCGAACGCAAGTCTCGCCTGGTCATGGGTTTCCGGATGTAACCTGGCAAGCAAACGCCCCTGCGCAAGCGGGGGAACCAACATACAGATTCGCGATTTCTTGCAAGTAATGGTCGCGTATCCCGGGGGCTCCATGGTACGATAAATGCCCACGCGCCGCAGTACAGGCCGGACAAAGGTTATGGCCTACCCAGATTATTGCTTCCAGGAGCCCGATGATAAACTCTTATCCATTGGTTGTTCCAAACCCGGGACTTGAGTTGCTATACTGCGGATCTATATAAACAAGTCAACCTTAGGCAAATGACGTCGAAAAACGACATCGTGACGGGGAATATACCTGAAAAAGTCATTAGGAGTTATTATGAGCGACGAACACGCCGTCCTGAAGTTCCGAGACCACGAGCTGAAACTGCCGGTCACGGAAGGGACTGAACACGAAGTGGCAATCGACATCCGATCCCTGCGATCGGAAACCAAAGCGATCACACTCGATACGGGGTTCGGGAATACGGGGTCTTGCCACAGTGCGATTACGTTCATCGATGGTGAAAAGGGCTAC
>JAJSAJ010000967.1 GCA_024274855.1 Planctomycetota bacterium
CAGACCCCCGTGGGCTTGTCCCATGGGTGAATCAGTTTCGCAGCTAAGGAGGATCGCCGCACGAACGCCCCCCAGTAAACGCGACAACCATTGATCCGCCGGTCCTTACTCTCTCACCGTTGCAAACAAATAACCGTACGCCGGGGTTATGACAGCGATCGCGGAGTGGATCGCGATGCGTCTACGCGTCCAGGGCCTGTTCGAGGTCGGAAATCAAGTCTTTCGCATCTTCGATGCCACACGCAAGGCGAATCATATTGTCCGCGATACCAAACCGCTCCCGGTGTTCGGGCGTGCACCCATGATAGCTCATCACCATCGGTTGTTCGATAAGGGATTCAACGCCCCCAAGACTTGGGCCGATGCGAGGCAGTTTCACACGATCGATCACACGGGCCGTTTCTTGCCAATCCGCGTCCTTCACATAGAACGTGATCAGCCCCCCAAAACCCCGCATCGTACGCCGCGCGATCTCATGACACGGATGTGATTCCAAGCCGGGATAGAGGACCGACGACACTCGCGGGTGCCCGGCCAGGAACTCGGAGACAGCCATGCCATTGGCATTGTGGCGCTGCATCCGCAACGCAAACGTTTTGACTCCTCGCTGCATCAAGTAGATGTTGTGAGGTGAATTGATTGATCCAGTGATGCCTCGCAATGTCCGGATCGAGTCCAGCTTTTCACGACTTCCAACAATAACACCGGCAAGCAGATCGTTGTGTCCCGCCAGGTACTTGGTACCGGAATGCAATACGTAGTCAATGCCGTAAGTAAGTGGTTGGACGTTGTAGGGTGTGGCGAGCGTCGCATCAATGAGCGTCTCTACATGGTGCTGGCGACCGATACGGGCGAACCGATGCAGGTCGATCACGCTCAGGTGCGGATTCGTCGGTGACTCGCTGATTAACAGCCGCGTCCTGGGCGTGACGGCCGCCTCCATCGCATCGTAGTCGCCCGTCCGAATCTCTCGCGAGACGACGCCGAAACGAGACAGATGCTCCATACAGAACTCGCGGCTACGATGATAACACTCGTCAAAGAAAACGACTTCATCACCGGCGTTCAGTTTCGCCATCAGCAATCCGACGATGGCGGCCATGCCGGTCGCAAAAAGAACGGAATCCTCACCCTGATCCAACGCTGCGAGCTTACGTTCCAGCGTCCGCTCGCCAGGGTTCCCGTACCGGCCGTATTCGTGTCGTGGCACGTCGTGCTCGACAAAATCGATTAAATCCTGGGTCTTGGCGAACGTATAGGTCGCCGCACAGATGATGGGGTCGGTAATCGAGTTAGCGAGTTTCTGCCGGTCCTCGCCGGCGTGGATTGCCACCGTCGACGGGCCTTGGGGATCGGGGCCTCGGGGATCGGGCAAGCGGCCGGCTGAGCTGTCCTGAGGGGAAGTGTCCGGCTGAGCCATCGTTTTCGCTCCACGTAAAAAAACTCGAATTCCGGGGGGGAGGCGGAGCCGATCGCGGAAACGAAGAAAAGCCGCACCTCGCGTCATGCAGTCGCAGCGTCTTCTGGCATCGTGAGATTGCTAGCCCGTGCCGCGACTGTCACGTCTTCACGCGTCGCCCGGCGTTCGCTTCCAAGGGATCAGACTCATTTTCGGCGACAAAATGTGTTCGCGTAAAGAAACGTTTTCTCAGCCGAAAATTGCGTCAGACCCCAGCGGCGTGAACGGCTACCGGCGAACAATGGCACTTTAGCAGTAAAGGCTGCAAGCGGCCGCAAATCCCTACGGGCGGTGATTCTAGTCACCGAGCCGGGGACATTCAAGCAGTCGTGTCTGCCCGGGAACGTCCGAATTCTCTTCCTTAACCGAATATTCCACCCCAAACGGGAACAATCCGGGTATTTCGGACCTGCGACACCCGTCGGTTTGCTGGACGGATTCCCTGGTCATCGGCTAAAATAAACCAAATCGAGGTCCGTTGAAGCAGTCGGGCACACCGCCCCCGGTGTGTCGACCGTATAGACTATCTCGTGTGAGTTGACGTGGGGTGTCCGCATGGCGATTTTCTGCCCGGCCGGCATCCCGTCGCCAAATGCACTCAGGCATCCGCGCTTTGAATCCGGAACGAACCCGGTTGTGGCCGGCGCGCTGAGCCTTGGTCTGGCCTGATGGAGGAGTCGAGACAATGCGAATAGCTTTGACGTTTCTGGTTGCCGGGTTCGTCGTCGCCAGTTGCCATTTGCAGACCTTTGCGAACAACGGCCCTTCCGGGCAGGCACCGTTGAATGCTGCGGATCCGACCCAACTGGTCCAACTGTTGGGCAATGCCAGTTTCTCGGTGCGCGAGCGCGCGACCGTGCGACTGATTCGGTGTGGCGTGGCAGCGATGCCGATGCTTCGCAACTGCCTGAAGTCGGACGACCGCGAGACACGTTTTCGTAGTCAGCGTGTTCTGGATATTATTCTCGCTGATGATTTCCAGAGGCGACTTCAAGCTTTTGCCACGGGAGCCAACGAGACTCAGGACTACGACCTGCCATGTTGGAAAAGCTTCGGCGAACAATTTGGTCGGAGTCGAGAATCGCGTTTCCTATTCGTTGAGATGCAGAAGGCTGAGTCCAACTTGTTGAAGGTCTTGGACGATTCGCCTTCCAAGGCAGGCGAGACGTTGGCGATACGTGTCGGACAGATCCAGCGCAGCGTACAAGTCGGGGGACGTGCGACGCGCGTCCCGCTAGGGTCGATCGCCGCATTTCTTTTTGTCATTCTGAATCAAGAACGCAATTTCCCTGTTCAAGTGACGCAGTACATTACGTCACTGCTCCAACAACCCGCATTCCGAAGCGCTCTGCAGGACGGCGAACAACGTGAGACATTGCGGAAGATGTTGGGCAAGTGGATTCTGCGGAGCCATGGATGGGCGGCGTACCACGGAGTGTTGCTGTCCATCCAGTACGATCTCCCAGAAGGTTTGATCGCGGCAAAACGGATCCTGCAAGACGGTCCGGCAATGCTGAACCAGCCCTATTACCGGTACTACGCGCTGGTCGCGGTCGGTAAGTTTGGCAGTGAGGAAGAAATCCCCCTGGCCGAACGTTTCTTGACAGACACGACACCGTACGGAGTCAGTGTCACGGTCAATCGCAACACGAAAGCTCGGACCCAGATTCGCGATGTGGCTTTGGTGGTCTTACTCCACTTGACCAAGCAGGATCCGATCGAGTTCGGCTTCAAGCGGATGCGTTCCACGCCCAGCACCGATTTGGATCCGGGTGCACTCGTGTTTGAAGACGACGCGAAGCGCGAAGCCGCACTGAAAATGTGGAAGGCCTTTCGGACGAAACACGGGAAATGAAAGACCACGTCCCGGATATACCTTTCTACGTTTTCCCGCCCTCTGGCAAGGTTCCGAAACTCGCGGTTCGACAGGCCCACGGTGCCGAGTCACCCTAAGGGTCCACGTCGCTGCCGGCCAGCGCGTTGGTCAGCCGACCTGTTTCTGTTAAGCTGCGGTTTGCTCATTCGTGCCGTCCCGAGCCTACGCGCGGGCAGGTCTACTTGCCGATCCAGAACTTGAGTCCCCGGGAATCGAGGTGTTCCATATGGCCGACGCTGCTGAAGGCGATCGTTTGGAATCCGATAACATGCGTGCAGCGCGTCCTCGCCGCCGCCCGTACGTCGTCATTGGAATTGTCGTCACCTGTTTCGCGATGATTGCCATCTTACAGATGCTTGCGGCGCAATGGGATTTTGCAAACACGAATGTGGCAACACTGATCCTGGGGTTCGTGGCCCTGATGACGCTGGTCGTGTGGCAGTTGCGTGAACGGAACGCTTCAAGGCTCAGACGTGTTATGCCGCTAATTGTGCTGCTGGTATTCGCCGGCGTCATGGCATCGATTCTCCGGATCGACCGTGTGAACGGCCGATTGATACCGACGTTAAGTTTTCGTTGGACTCGGAAGCCCGACCAGATATTGGAGATGCCGGTGATTCCAACTCGAGAAGAAGTCGCGGTCGATGTAACAACGATGACCGACCGGGACTTTCCTCAGTTCCTTGGTCCGGATCGAAATCTGCTGATCCGGTCGGTCGTGCTGGCGACCGATTGGGACAAGCGCCCGCCCGAACTGCTTTGGCGGCGTTCGATCGGAGCGGGGTGGTCGGGTTTCAGCGCCGTGAACGGGTTTGCGGTGACGATGGAACAGCGGGGCGACAGCGAGCTGACGACGTGCTACGAGATCACGACGGGCAGACCGCTTTGGGCACACGCGGAACGCGCACGACACGAGACTGTCTTGGGCGGAGTAGGGCCGCGAGCAACGCCCACCATCGTGAGTGGGCGGATTTACACGCAAGGTGCCACGGGAATCCTCCTCTGCCTCGACGGAGCGACCGGGGAGGTGATTTGGCGTGATAACATTCTGGAGCGATACCATGTGACGCCACGCCAGGATCTGCGAGCCGTGGCGTGGGGACGTGCCGCATCACCGCTGCTGGTCGATGATCTGCTGGTCGTTCCCTTCGGAGGGCCGCGTTCCGGACCCTGGTTCTCGCTGGCCGGTTACGATCGACAGGACGGCACGTTGCGCTGGCGGGGCGGAGACATCCAGGTCGGATACGCCTCGCCACAACTGGTCACCTTGTGCGGACTTCAGCAAATTATCATCGTCAACGAATCGACCGTTTCGGGACACCGTCTTTCCGATGGCAAGGTGCTGTGGTCCCACCCTTGGCCCGGCAGCAGCGCGGCCGGCGCCAACGTATCGCAGGCAGCGATCGTCTCCATGAATCGGATTCTGTTGTCGAAGGGCTATGGCGGAGGCGCCAAGCTGCTGCACTTGCAGAAGGTGAATGACAACCAGATCGAAGCACGCACAGTCTGGTCCAACCGACGTGTCCTGAAGACGAAGTTCACCAACGTTGTTATCCATCATCAGTTCGCGTATGCTCTATCGGACGGCATCCTCGAATGCGTCGACTTGCGCGACGGCCAATCACGTTGGAAGGACCGTCGCCGCGGCGATTACGGTCACGGCCAAATTCTGGCAGTCGGTGACGTGCTGCTTGTGCAGGCGGAAACCGGTGAAGTTGCCATGGTTCAGTTGCAGCCGGACCAATTTCGCGAACTGGGGCGTATCGAGGCGCTGACGGATCAAACGTGGAACAACATCTGTCTTTACGGACCGTATATGCTGGTCCGAAATGCCGTGGAGGCGGCCTGTTATAAATTGCATGTGCGCGAGCCGGCAGCCGAAGTGGACTAGAACGCGTGTGGGGCAAGCATCCCGAACGGCATGTTTCCTTCACACGCGAAACGCCGATGTTTTGGAATACAAAAGCACGATCGTGGGCAAGTGCGATTTGGGGGGAGAGTCGTTGACCAGTTCTTCCGCTCCGCACATTGCGTTGTTGTCTGCAGTGGGTTTGTTTACGAGTGACGACATGATCCTATGGATTTCGGCCGCATGAGTGATCTTACCTCTTTTGGGACCCTTGCCGGTAGGCGCGCGGTCGTGACGGGTGCTTCCGGAGGCATCGGGCAAGCGATCGCACTGGAGTTTGCGGCGGCCGGCGCGGATGTCTTTGTCCATACGGGCCGAAGAAGGACGGCAGCGGATTCGGTCGCCGATCGCATTCGGGCGATGGGAAGGCGGGCCGAGGTTGCCGTGATTGATTTGTCGGATCCCAGGAACGTCCTGACGCTTGTCGATTCCGCTTGGCAATGGGCTGACGACATCTCGATCTGGGTCAACAATGCCGGTGCGGATGTGCTAACTGGCGAGGCGGCATCCTGGCCGTTCGAACGAAAACTGGAACTTCTTTGGCGCGTCGATGTTTGTGCTGCGATCGGGTTGTCGCGATCGGTCGCCGAGCGGATGCGGCAAACATCGCAAGTGGGCGCCGACCATGTGGTGCTGAATCTTGGGTGGGATCAAGCAGAAACGGGGATGAGCGGCGACAGTGGCCAGATGTTTGCTGCCATCAAAGGGGCCGTCATGGCGTTTTCTCGGAGCTTGGCGAAGACCGTGGCCCC
>JAJSAJ010000968.1 GCA_024274855.1 Planctomycetota bacterium
CGCGTCAACCCAAATGAACTCGCACTGGTTCACGCCGGTCTGGACGCGGTACCAGAAACGACGATTCCCAGGCAGCCAATGAGGATCGACTTGCTGGCGAAAAACTTTGTTTCGAGTTTTCCGCTGCAGTTGATCGGCCGCTTGATAATTGACAGACTCGGTCCGCGCACCTGCGGCGACACAGAAAATGGAGAACTCCACAATAACGGCAAACAGGGTAAAATAGTTCGGCGTTCGCATTGTGTTCGTCCGTTAGCAAGCGTGAGGGAATCGTACTGGTCAATGGAGTCGAGCCAATCTGGAATGGCCGCTAAAATGGGGTAGCCCCGTGGTGTGAGGGGTTCTCCGGCCCGTCAGCTGATGGATGACAAATTGAGGTGTCCGATGGGCAGGCAATGTGGCACGGTCGGGGTGCTCGCAAGCTTACTATTCTAGCCCAATACTCCAGTTTCTCGCACGTGGGCTCGCGACGGGGGAAACCCGTTTCCATACCCAAAAGAAAATGGACAAAGGGATCGGATCATACCGACGAAAACGAATACGTCATGTGTGGACGGCCAGAAGGGCGTCCCATCCCGGCTAATGGCGGCTCGGATTGGGTGGTAAGACGTACCACCTTGGATTGGTTTCGAGCTAATGGGGGGGAAGGCACGGGAGCTTCTCGATAGATCGGACCGCGATGCGTGGCCCGGTCATCGTGCCGCTCGCACGGCCTATCCCAAGAGGATTGGGTTGTAACATGTGTGCACTGTGTGCACGTGTTGAGAAAGCGAACGAGCGGGCGGCCCAAATACGGGCGCGCTCCCTATCTGGGTGTTGGCCCGCCGTCTTCGGGCTGCTAGCACCGCTGAGGTCGCAATTTCGCAAATGCCGTGCACCCGCAACGCACTGAACGGTTTCCGCCGCGTGGCGCTAGCCCTATGGCTGGTTTGCGTCGGCGCTGCGTGTGCCCAGATTGCCAACGCGGATTCCGTGACCCTTCTGGCGGCGGATAACGAGGCTGCCCGAGCGAGATTCGAACTGATCGACTCGGCACGACATGAAATCGACCTGGCATATTTCATCATCGAGAACGATCGGTTTTCCAAAGCGCTGGTCCGGTCGATTCATGCGGCGGCAAGACGGGGTGTCCGTGTGCGAATGGTTGTCGACGGGTTCTGTAACGGCATCCCCCTCCAGACGCGTGTGGCCTTGTTGCGCGCCGGCGTCCAGCTGCGCGAGTACCATCGCCCCCGTTTTCTTCGTCCGCAGCTTGCAATCCGGCGTCTCCATGACAAGTACCTTTGTGCGGATCGTTCCAACATGATCGTGGGTGGCCGAAATATAAGTAACGCGTATTTCGGCCTCAAGCCGGGAGTGCACACGAACTATCTTGATCTTGACATCCAAGTTCAGGGCGAGTCCGTTCACGCTGCGTTTCGTTACTTCAACGAATTATGGGCGAGTCCGGAACTGCACCATGTCACAAGTATGAATGTGATGCTGAATACGGCGCCGCAGTTCCTGAACAGCTGCTATCGTGACGTTCGGGAGCGGCTGGACAATTCGGGTAGACCGATGGCAACCCAAGAGCGTCACAGAGGCCGCTTTGAAACGCTGCAGATCCCCCCTTATGTTGTCGAGTTTCTTTACGACCCGGACGGAAAGAAGGACGAGTCGGTTGGCGTGCATGCTCGGTTGTATCAGCTATTCGAGTCGGCACGGCGCGAGATCGTTATCGAAACGCCCTATTTCGTGCCCGATGACAGATTGAGTCAGATTTTGGAGGCCGCACTGAAGCGGAAAGTCCGCGTCATTATCTTGACGAATTCGCTTGAAACCACGGACCGAGCGATTGTTTACCCGGCGTATCGAGATCTCATTAAGAAACAGCTGAAACTCGGAGCTGAAATCTGGGAATACAAAGGGGCCTACATGCTGCACGGTAAGGCCGTGGTTGTTGACGGTCTCGCAGCCGGTATCACGAGCTTCAATTGTGATCCGCGATCGGCATACCTCGACACGCAAACCGGTGTGTTGATACACGACCGGCGTCTTGCGGTTCAGGTGCTTCAGGCCATGCAAACACATTTTGTCAATGCAACCCCTCTGCACGATCCGAGGCGTCCGATGGGAATCCCAAGTCAAATGTTGCCGGAGCAGCCAGCCACGCCTTCGGCACCCACTTTCGGAGTCCCCAATCCGATGGAGATCCCCCGCCAGGCTCGCCGTATCCTATCGCACGCGCTCGTTCGCCATCTGTAGCGTACGTGCGCCGCGTCGCCCGGCGGTACGGAAACCGGTTCAGTTTGGCAAGCCGGTTCAGGCAATCTTCGGAACGACGTACGGTTTTCGATATTCGCGAGTGAGCATTGCATTCGCCTGCTCGTCGCCTGTGAACCGCTCGGTCTTCGGGTCGAAATCAAGTGATCGTTTCAGGCGGTAGGAAATGTTGCCGAGGTGACAGAGTGCCGCCGACAGGTGGCCCTCTTCGATATCGACTCCAAGATCCGCCACGTTTCTACTGCGCACGCCCGCAATGAAGCGCTCATACTCGTTTGGAACGCTCTTGGCGCTCGGACCTGGCTCGCGTTTCTTGCCCAAATACGTCTGATAATCGAAGTACTTGACCTGCATATAGCCGTCCGAGCCATAGAAGGTCACGCCGACTTCGTTGGAGGGCCCTTGTGTGAATCCCTCGTGATTCGTGATCCAATGCCGTGTTTCGAAAACCAGCATTTTGTTTTGTTCGGGATACTCGTACGTGCAGACGAGCGAATTGGGTGTCTCCTGATCGTCGTCGAACATGAAATGGCCACCGGCACCATGTACATGGCTTGGCAGGCCGACGCCAAGTCCCCAGCGAGCCATGTCCATTTCGTGAACCCCCTGGTTGCCCATGTCACCGTTGCCGTAATCCCAGAACCAGTGCCAATTATAGTGGAACCGGTTGCGGCTAAATGGTCGTTTGGGAGCCGGGCCGAGCCAGAGATCGTAATCGACCCCGTCGGGGACCGGTTCGTCGGGAGTGTGGCCAATTGTGGGACGCCACTTGAAACAAATGCCCCGTGCCATATAGACATCACCGATCACGCCATCACGCAGCTTCTGCATTGCTTCACGTATGGCTGGCGAGCTTCGGCCTTGCGTACCGTGTTGGCACATCCGTTCGTATTTACGGGCCGCGGCGACTAACTGACGCCCCTCCCAAATATTGTGTGAACAGGGTTTTTCAACATAGACATCCTTACCGGCCATCAACGCGGTGATTGCAATCAGTGAATGCGTATGGTTGCAGGTCGCAATACTGATCGCATCGATATTCGGGTCGTCGCAGATCTGTCGATAATCGGTGAAACGTTTTATTTCCCGGCTGACTTTCTTGCCAAACTGACTGGCTCGATCGTCGAGGATCGACTGGTCAATATCGCACATGGCAACGACTTTCGTGCCGGCAACGCCTTCCAGTTTCCGTATGTGGTATTGTCCTTTGCCGCGCAGGCCGATACAGCCAACACGGATTTCATCGTTAGGTCCAGTCCGTTTCGTCGAGGGGGTTCCGGCGGCGTGGACGAAACGGCTCATTCCGAATGCAATACTACCGGTTGTCACACCGGCCAGAAAGTCGCGGCGGTTCACGGAGTGTGTCATATCGGGTTCCTTTTCTTTTGGGTCTTCCGGGAAACTAGTGGGTAGATTCATCAATGGTGGCAACTCGGCGGCGGCACGAGGAACCTCCGCTCGGGCTCGACGAAAGGGGCCGCCCCTACCACCATCACCTTCGCATCGCCCCCTGAAACGCTGGGCGA